>JAOUDB010000200.1 GCA_029859485.1 Desulfuromonadales bacterium
AAGAGAGGTTGAAAATGATTTTATTCCAAAGCATAGCGTTCCTCTGACTCACCAAGCCAAGGCTAGGACAAAGAAACCAAAAAAGCCGAAGAGACAACAGGAGAGGGGCATAGATCAAAAGCCAGATAAGGACAAAGACAGTTCTGGAAACAAATCCCGTAAGAGCAGTAGAGTGCAGGACATAAACAAAGCAAGAAAAACTGCGGCAGGGAAAAGTAGGCGCAGGAATGATAGCGAAGCCGTCTCTCCGAAGCAAAGAACCAACAGCAAAACGAAGCACGGCATGGCACAGAAAAGCACAACTAGAAAGCCGCGCGGAAAGAAATAGAGAGCAACTCAATGTTTACTAAAGCGATTGTCCGTACGCCGGGGTGCAGTCTGACCTCAGGGTTGACTGCTTCGAAGCTGGGAACCCCCGTCTACCAGAAAGCCCTGGAGCAGCACCGGCAATATATTGCTGCCCTGGAACGCTGCAGTCTAGACGTCCTGATTCTTGAGGCCGACGAAGCCTTTCCTGATTCGACCTTTGTTGAAGATGTCGCCATAGTCACACCCAAGTGCGCCATCATCACCCGCCCTGCTGCGGCTTCGCGCAGAGGGGAAACAGCAGCTATGCTTCCGGTCCTCGAAGACTTTTATTCCTATATTGAGAAGATCCAGCCTCCGGGGACTCTTGACGGTGGCGACGTGATGCAAGTTGACCAACACTTCTATATCGGCCTCTCCTCGCGTACCAACCGTGCCGGGGCTGATCAATTGATCGAAATTTTGCAGCGTTACGGCATGACCGGATCGACTGTCCCGGTTACAGAAGGTCTCCATCTGAAAACCGGCGTCACTCAAGTTGCTGAAAATACGTTGCTGGCCGCCGGTGAATTTATTGCCAGTCCGAATTTTTCAGACTTCAGGATCCTTCCTGTTCCGGAAGAAGCAAACGGCGGAGCCAACTGCATTCGTATCAACGGCAAGCTTCTGCTCTCAGCCGGTTTTCCCGAGGTGAGCAGGCAACTCGTCGATCAAGGGGCAGAGCTTATCGAAGTTGATATCTCTGAATATGCCAAACTTGATGGTGGCTTGACCTGCCTGTCGTTAAGATTTTAATCAAAACGGCAGGGCGGCGACGAGTTGCCATCGGTATTATCCTTGCCTATAATCAACCGATCCACGCCCTGCTATAAAGAAAAGGATTCTGCTATGAGTGATAAACCGATGGTCCAGATTGAAACCTCTCACGGTGAAATTATTCTCGAGCTAGACCGTGTTAAAGCTCCGGTCAGTGTCGAAAACTTTATCAACTACGCCAGTGCCGGCCACTACGATGGCACTATCTTCCATCGTGTCATCAATGGATTCATGATCCAGGGGGGTGGCCTTACCCCGGAGATGCATGAGAAGCCCACCGGTGAACCGATTATCAATGAAGCAACCAATAAGCTGAAGAACAAGACAGGAACAATCGCCATGGGGCGCACCGCAGAGATTAACAGTGCAACAAGCCAGTTCTTTATCAATACCGAGGACAACAAGGACCTCGATCATGGCGGGCTTAAACCTGAGATGTATGGCTATGCAGTCTTCGGACAGGTCGTCGATGGCATGGATGTGGTTTACACTATTGAACAACAGGCAACGACCAGCACCGAGGGCTACGACGATGTGCCGGTGGAACCGGTCGTCATTGAATCGGTGATGGTTCTCGATTAACGATATCTGCAAACAGGGACACTTTTTCCAGTGTCCCTGTTAATTCTTCGCCGCATTCTTGGTTAGTTTTCTCCTCACGGCCTGTTGACAAGATTAAATCCCCTGTTTGACTTGAACTCGTCTCTACAACGCTCATGCTGAAGGGAGGAGCCGATGAACAAATCTCTGTTTTTCGCACTGTTGATGTCTTTTTTCTGTTCCGGAAATCTTTTCGCTGCCGAGTTGCCAGCCGCAACCGGTCAGGACGTGATCAACTATCTTAACGAGGTAAACTATCAGGGCTGGCAACTCTGGCCCGGCAAAACAAAACTCTACGAAGGTCGGCATCCTCACGGTTCCCTGTTAACCACCTATGTTAGTAAGGGGGCCTATCAGGCGATTGAGGGCAAAGCCGGGAGCATTCCTTCTGGGGATTTTGTCGTTAAGGAAAACTACACAGCAGAGAAAAAACTGGTGGCAGTCACCGTGATGTACAAGCAGGCGGGATACAATGCCGAAGGTGGCGACTGGTTCTGGCTCAAGTATGCCCCGGATGGAACAATTCAGAAAGAGGGGAAGGTGGGCGGTTGTATCGGCTGCCATGCTGCAGTAAAAAGCAATGACTGGCTCTTTATCGGTCCGGTAAAATAGCAGGGCTCAAAAATCAAAGAAAAAAGGCAGCGACATCTTTTGCATGTGGCTGCCTTTTTCTATTCTTAAAAGGGATCTCTTTTCATTCCTTATCGAGATTGATGGTTTTTTCATCTTCCTTGTCACGCTTAAAGATGTTCGGCAAATCGATACCGAAATAGCTCAGACACATCAGTAGCAAGGCGACCGCCGCCGCTTCATCAAGGTTGCCGACCAGGGGCAGGTTGTCCGGAATAATTTCGAACAAACCGGCGGTCGGGTTGAGAATGTAGATCGATGCCAGTATGCCAACACAGAAAACAACGATTCTTTTCATGACAACCCCTTAGCTATGATTCTTTCTCCGACTTTAACCCGTATGCAACCTCTGCAAGAACGACCCGATTGCGATCCTGCTTTTTCGCCGCATAGAGCGCTTGGTCGGCGGAGACAATCAGGTCATGAATCGAAGGATCTTCGGGACAGGTTTCTATGCCGATGCTGATGATCAGTTTCAGATCGATTTTCCCAGGCTCGAAAACAGCTGCTTCCGTGGTCGCTCTGATCCTTTCATCCACTTAGCGTGGGCCTTTTACACTGGTGTTCGGCAGGATCACGGCAAACTCTTCACCACCGTATCGGAAGACAAGATCATTCTCCCGTATCGAGCTATGAATAATTTCCCCAAGCTGCTTTAGAACGGCATCGCCAACAAGTTGACCGTGGGGGTCGTTAACCTGTTTGAACTTATCAAGGTCCATCATCAACAGGGCAAACTTATGGCAGTCTTGTTGGTGTTCAATAAAAGTATGGTCGATAAACTGGCGGAAATGTCGCTTGGTAAAGGTTTTGGTCAGATCTTCGATTATGGCAATATAGTAAAGTCTTGCATTCTCGAAAGCAACTGTAATGTGACTGCTGATAACCGAGCAGAGCTTGAGGCGCTCCGTGTCAAAATAGCTGCCCTTTTTCCTGGCATTCACCAGAGCAAGCCCTTGCCCGCTCTTCTCTATCGGCATGAAAAGCTGCTTAGTATCAGCAGAAAATCTCTTTTTATCAAGGTCTCCTGATAACCACGCCTGCATGGTCTGGTCAAGAACTTCATCCTCTGCTATGTTTTTACGCTCGAACTTGCTGCTCTCTCTGGTCCATTCAGAGCCGCTGAAATCCTTCTCTTCTCGAGCAAGAATTAAAGTCACTTCGTCAGCATTCAGTATGTCTTTAAAGTTTTCAAGAATATATTTGTTGATGCCCCTTGAGAGAAGTTGGGCAAAAAGCGGACGAAGGAACCCCAAAAACCGGGCCTTGCTCTTGCCAAAATGCTTAAAAACTGCCGAAAACTGTGTAAACAGAGTTTGGCAATAGCCCGTGGAGTAAAAAAATCGTCCTGCTACGATTTTTTATGCTTGATTGAACTGAACCATGGACACCTGCGAAACAAAATAGTGGTTGCGCTGTTAAAACCTCTGACCAAGGCTGTTCTTCGACATTCAGGTAATACTAACCGATGAGTTCGCGAATTTAAGCGCCCTACACAAAATCCATCTTAAACCACCGATCTACCCAGCAAAACAGCAAATACCTATAACATACTGTTTTATAAGTCTTTTTAGAAAAAACTTGCTTGCCAAAGAGGATGTTCTCTTCTATGTTAAAGATGTATTGACAATATCGATTAAATTTAACCACATAGAGGAGGCCTCTTATGAAGTGCCCAGTTTGCAAGAGTTCAGAAAACCAGGAGATAGATCTGCATGCCGAAGGTTTCTATGAGGACCTGTTTGAATGCCCCACCTGCGAAAGCAGCTGGTCAGTCAATCACGGGCTGACAGAAGTCATTAAAGATACACAGCAGGCATCCTTTCTCGAAGCATTGACGGAAACTGTTGACGGTGATGATTACTGCTACGCAGCATAAGCAAACAACGATCATTACAACCATGCAACGCCTGCTCACATAGCTACGCTTAGAGGATTGTCGTGATTTCCTGGTGTTGCGCCAGCAGCAAACAACAAGTAAAAAGAGGACATGGCCAACAGGCTCTGTCCTCTTTTTTTCACGCCACTCTCGCCCTGGGTCCTCCCCAAGGGCAGAATTTATTGCCCAAGGCTGAGATCAATTCCTTACCGCCTAATGTTCCCGGTACCCCATCACCACCAAAACACAGCTACCATCGGCAATCACATTGACTCCAGCTGCTTCACAAGTCGCCACAGCTTGAGGACTTTCTGCCCCGGGTTGCATCCAGATATTTTTAATTCCCTTGGTAATCGCGGAAATGACAACTTTTTCCGTGACCTGTGGTGGGGTAATGATAGAGATACTGTTGACATGTGCCGGCAGCTCATTAACCGAGGCGACACAGTCGAGACCTTCAATGACCTTTTCGACGGGATTGACGGGAACCACTGCATGTTGGTTCTGTTGATAGCAGCGCAAGACCTTGTTGCCATATTTGTGGGGTTTGGACGAAGCGCCAACAACGCCAAACGCGTCAGCAGCTAGAAAAGTTTCAATTCGCTCAGATACTGTCATAGGAAAGCTCCTCTAATGAATAGCCCTGCACCCATAATAACCCAAACAGGGGGTTCAGGGTAAGAGGCGACCGATCAGATCAAAGAGGACACCCGGGAAGAGGCCTAAGACGAGAACCGCAGAGGAACAAACTGCCAGAACAGCGTGCTCGAGGGGCGAGCCGACATGCCAGGTTGAGGCGGGCTTGTCGGATTGGAAAAGCAGCATGGCGACACGCAGGTAAAAGGCAAAGGAGACGACCGAGGCGAAAACCCCGATCACGACCAGAGCGATATAGCCGGACTGCAAGGCAGCATGAAAGATAGTGAATTTGGCCATGAAGCCGGCGGTACCGGGCAGCCCGGCCAACGACAGCAGCAGCAAGACCAGCACGGCGCAACGCAGCGGATGCCGATAGCCCAAACCCCGCAAATCATCAAAAGACATCGGCTCGCCGCGCTTGTCAGCTAAAGAAGCAATTACGGCAAAGGCGCCGAAGCTGGCGACAACGTAAACCACCACGTAAAAGGTCGTAGCGGCCAAACCCTCGGAGGTTTGACAGAGCAGGCCCACCAGTAGCGTGCCCATATGTGTCACAGAGGAGTAAGCAAGCAGGCGCTTGAGATTCTTTTGAG
>JAOUDB010000201.1 GCA_029859485.1 Desulfuromonadales bacterium
AAAAGTCTTTCTGGTCCTCAGTTTGATGATGAGTGGGTCTGTCCTTTTGGCAGCTCCCTTCTACGACAAATTGGCGCATCTGTTTCAGTTTGCTCATGAAGTCTCGGGTGAGAACTGGTGGCTCCTTACGCTGCTCTCGTTTGTGATAGTTCTCTTCGTCATTGGCCTGCCGACAATCCTCTCTGGTGCATTACTGCCTGCCGCAGTGGCCATCATAGACCCGGGCAAAAAGCATACTGGCCAAGGGGTCGGAATGGTGGTTCTTCACAATACCACAGGCGCTGTTTTGGGAAGTCTTGTCGCTGGCTTTATCATGGTTCCAGCTTTTGGCTTATTGAACAGTTTTAAATATTTGGCGGTCGTTAATCTGATCATGGTGTTCATCCTTGCCTTGCATTTTCGTCAAAAGGGGGGGGCGCGTCGAATGGTTCCGTCTGTCGCTATCGCTGGGATCCTCCTTGTCTTCGTACCAATGTCGTGGGACGCAAAATTGATCAATAGCGGAGTCTACTGTTATGCTTCGAAATACACCAAGATGGGTGGCATGGAGAGGGTCCTCTCCGAGGAAAGAATCCTTGAGGTTATTGAAGGACGCGATTGTACTGTAGCGGTTCATGAAAGCGTAGACGGCGACTTTCGCTTCTTCTCAGTGAACGGCAAAACCGATGGCGGCACAGGGGGGGATATGTCCACCCAGTTTCTGATCGGGCAAATCCCTCTGATGTTGCACCAGGCACCGAAAGATGTACTGGTTATTGGTCTCGGCACAGGACTGACACTGAATGGAATGAGCTCTCACCCGGTGGAAAATATCAATTGCGTTGAAATTTCGCCTGAGGTGGTTAAAGCAGAAAAATACTTCAAAGAGTTCAACGGCAATGCGCTTGCTGAACCGAACGTCAACCTGTTTGTCACTGATGGACGGAATTTATTGTTTACCAATACTAAAAAGTACGATGTCATCGTCTCCGAGCCCTCTAATCCCTGGCAGAGCGGCAACAGTAACCTGTTTACCGATGACTTTTATCAGATCGCTGTCGATCGATTAAAAGAAGGAGGGTTGTTCTGTCAATGGATCGGTCTCTATGACATTACTGTCGACAACCTGCAGATTGTCAGCCAGACCTTTCTGCATAATTTCCCTCGCGCTCTCGTATTCAAGTCAGGGTCCGATTTGATCCTGATCGGTTCATCGTCCCCGCTCAAAATCGACTATCAGCGAATGAAAAGTCGTTTCTCCAACAAGAAAATTGCCGAGATTATGGACAGTATAAACCTTCGGTCACCGGGGGACTTGATTGCCAAACATTATCTTTTCGATGAGGCTACCCTTACGTCGCTCGCCGGCAACGCCATACTTAATACAGACGATCTGCCGACACTTGAATATTCGGCACACCACAATATTGGCGATAACACTCTCGGTGCCTTTCAGATGGATAATATGGCGGCTATCAACGAAACCATTCCTTCAAAGACCATGCTTCCTGTGCGCAACCTTGGTTCCCAAAAGCAGGCTGTAGCACAGGCATTAAGAGAGCTTGGGGCCGGATACGCTATGGTCGGTTCAAATGCCATTGCAAAACATTTCATGGCTAAGGCTGCGTCAATCGACTAGCTCAAATAAGCACTTCTTATTCGTCAGAAGAATGTCAGCTCCTGAGGACAATATAAAACTTTCCCGGTGAACCGCATAAAGTTTACAGAAAATAGAATTTTGACGAACAATAGCCAAGGCTGTTTTTCTTCCGTTTAGCCCCACAGCTCGGTCAGAGTATAAGGCGAACCCTCCATCGTCCAGAATTCGCCATTGACATAACGGAAGCCCCTCTCCAGCTTTGCTAGATCTGCCATCTCTTGATTGCTGAGCTTAAGGTTTGCTGCATCAAGGTTTTCAGCAAGACGATCCGGGTTGGTCGATTTAGGTATTACCGAAGTGCCACGTTGAATGGCCCACTTGAGTAGAACTTGTGCCGCCTTGCAGCCATGAGCCTGGGCGATATTCACGACAGTCGAATTCTCAAGTAAGCTGGGTTCGTTTGCAGCCTTCATGGCTTCAGGCCGGTCCCCTGAGCCAAGTGGCGAATAAGCCGTCAGGTAAATATTGTGCTTCTTGCAATAGTTCAGCATCTCCTCCTGTTGCAGGTAGGGATGCAACTCGATCTGGTTAACCTCCGGTCTGATTTTTGCGCTGTTTAGCTCTTCGATTTTCTTGATGCTGAAGTTGGAGACACCGATGTGCTTGGTCAGTCCATTCTCAACGCAATCTTCCATGCCTGCCCAGGTTTCATTTAATGGCATTTCTGCCAGGCTGAAAAAATCATCGGCTTTTCTCGGAAAAATAACTTCTGGCCGTGTGGCCACCGGCCAGTGAATCAGATAAAGGTCGAGATAGTCCAGGCGCAGATCGGCGAGAGTTTTTTTCAGGGCGATTGAAACCTCTTCTCTTGCGTGAGCATTGTTCCAGAGTTTTGATGTGATCCATAGCTCATCGCGTTTAACCAGCCCGGTTTGCATAACCTCTTCAAGTGCTTTGCCGATTTCTGCTTCGTTACCGTATATTGCGGCGCAATCGATATGCCGGTAACCGATCCTGACCGCTTCCTGAACAGCTTTCCCAACGCCCCCTGGATCTGCTTTCCATGTGCCCAGGCCAAGGATCGGCATCTTATCATTATTGTTGAATGACAGTGATTGCATGGTCGGAAACTCCTCTCGTCTGAGTTGCTTAAGATGGGTTTTTTGTGTCTGTGAGGACAACTGTATCAGGATTTCCTGTGCGTGCCAGAGGCATCCACTTTGTTCTGTCTCTCTTTCGCTGACGTGACACTTGATTGTCTGAACAGATGAAAAGTGAGTATACTGTCAGACGCATCCAATCAAAACTAAGGTCTTGCCCTGATGAGTCCCTTTAACCTTTACAATAATTTTCCTCTTCTGCGCTTTGATCAACCCTGGTCATTAGAAAAGTTTGCCGGCAAAGGTGAGCTTGACAAGCAAGTGACCTTTGACGAACTCTTGCTGGAGAAGGTTGGTCGTGGCGAAATTGGGCCTTGTCTTTATATCAACAGCACTCCCCGTTGCCTGGTCGCGACAGTCAGGGAATCTCGTATGTCCAACTTTGAAGCAGCACAACAGGTTTTAGCTGCTCAAGGGTGGCCGGTCATCGTGCGTTGTACCGGTGGATCCTGTGTGCCGCAGGGCCCCGGTGTTATCAACCTTGCCGTGATTCATCCCAAGGTTAAAGGCTGGCATCTCGAAGATGGCTATCAGCTGCTCTGTGCTATCCTGCGAGAGTTTCTCGCAGGATATGGCCTCGATGCAGCCACCGGTGAAGCCCCGGGTTCATTTTGTGACGGCAACTACAATTTACGAGTCGCCGGTCAGAAACTGGTGGGGACGGCTCAGCGCTGGGCTGGCGGTAGCCGGGAGAGTGCCGCGGTGCTTGCTCATGCCTGCCTGCTGGTCGACATGGACCTGGTGGAAGCGACGGGAAAAATCAACTCCCTTTATAGACTCTGCGATAATCCGCAACAGTTCCTACCGCAAGCGTGTACAACCCTGCGCGATTGTTTGGGGGCCATGACAACGCAAACGACAAAGGCCTTTGTGGGGGAAGTTGAGCAACGCCTGCTGTTGATGGTCAAAGAATTCTTTAACATCTCAAGTTAACCGGTCTCTCTTTAATTCCATAGGTCTTCTTCGCCTCCCTTGCCTCGATACAACATATCGTCTCAACAAAATACCATATACCGCATAAGATAAAGATTTACAGGCATGGTTTATTATTAGCTTGCCATCAGCTTGTGAGACGACTATAGTCGGCGTCTTTTGCCCGCTTTCCCGTTCGGATCAAACCCTTTAAGGAAAATTGATGTTCGAGTTTCTCGTTAGAAAAAGTACGTCCTGCAAAGATGACCTCCTTTCCGGATTGACCGTTGCCTTGGCCTTGGTTCCAGAAGCTGTTGCATTCTCCTTTGTTGCCGGTGTCGACCCTCTGGTCGGACTTTATGCCGCATTTATGGTCGGCCTGATCACCGCTGCCATCGGTGGTCGTCCAGGGATGATCTCTGGCGCAACGGGGGCGCTGGCCGTAGTGATGGTCGATCTGGTCGCAGAGCATGGCATTGAATATCTCTTTGCCACGGTGGTGCTGATGGGGATTATTCAAGTTGGCGCCGGAGTCTTGCGTCTCGGTAAATTTATTCGTTTGATTCCCCACCCGGTCATGCTCGGTTTCGTCAATGGCCTGGCGATTATCATCTTTCTCGCTCAACTCAACCAGTTCAAAATTGCCGATGCCGGCGGCGTCATGCAGTGGATGTCTGGTTCTTCACTCTACCTGATGCTCGGCTTGGTGCTGTTAACAATGGCCGTGATTTATTTCCTGCCTAAGTTGACCATGGCTTTCCCCTCAGCACTGGCGGCAATCCTGGTGGTGACTGCACTGGTCCATGGTCTCAATCTTGACACCAAAACTGTTGGCGATCTTGCCTCGGTGGCCGGTGGTTTACCCTCCTTTCATATTCCGATGGTGTCTCCCGGTTGGGACAGCTTCATGATTATCCTTCCCTACGCTGTAATCCTTGCCGCAATCGGCTTGATCGAATCACTGATGACCCTCACACTGATTGATGAGGTGACCGAGACACGTGGCCGTGGAAATAAAGAGTGTATCGGACAGGGCGTGGCCAACATGGTTACCGGCTTCTTCGGCGGCATGGGCGGCTGTGCAATGATCGGCCAGAGCATCATCAATATCAACTCAGGTGGTCGTGGCCGTCTCTCTGGCATTACTGCCGCACTTTCTCTCCTCTGCTTCATCGTCTTCGCTTCGAGTCTGATCGAGATGATTCCCGTGGCCGCGCTGATCGGCGTCATGTTTATGGTGGTGGTTGGTACCTTCGCCTGGTCGAGTCTGCGTATTCTGCACAAGATTCCCCTCAGCGACGCTCTTGTCTTGGTGCTGGTTTCGGCCGTGACTGTCTTTACCGATCTGGCGATAGCGGTCGCAGTTGGTGTGATCGTTTCGGCGTTGGTGTTCGCCTGGCAGAACGCCCGGCGTATCTACTCGGAGATTTCCACCGACGAAGTGGGCACGAAAACCTACCGGCTCAACGGTCCGCTCTTCTTCGGTTCGGTTCGTTCCTTTCACGACCAGTTCACACCGAATAAAGATCCCGATGAAGTTGTTATTGATTTCCGTGGTTCGCGGGTCTGTGATCACTCAGGGCTGGAGGCTGTGAGCAGCCTCACGGAACGATACCTGAGCCAGGGTAAGAAACTTCGTCTCAAACACCTCAGCGCCGAGTGTCGCTCGTTGCTGGAAAATGCCGGTAGCATGATTGAAGTGAACGTGATCGAAGATCCGCGCTACCGTGTGGCTGTAGATGAGTTAGCGTAAGCTACAAAGCTGTTCCATGATCAACACACAAAAACAAAGGGCAGCCAATTGGC
>JAOUDB010000202.1 GCA_029859485.1 Desulfuromonadales bacterium
TCTAAAGTTATGTATTTTGTTAATTATCTAACATAAATCGTGTAAGCAAGAGGTTCTCTATACTCCATGAAAAGATCACATAGATCGTCACCAACAATACCTAGTAAAAGTTAAGTTCAAAGAAGTGAGCTTACTATTTATCCTCTCGCATTGTTTTGAAGTCTCCAGAACCGTCAAAACGTAAAATTCTTCGGACCTATAACCCAAACAAAGGCAAATGGTTTGGAAGGATGTTGATCCCGCCATTTGAAGACCGCCTGAGTTGAGTCCCTGTTGCATAACGCAGCAGGTTTGCAAATTGATCAAGGAGCGGCAATCGCTCCATAACGATACGTTTTTGGCCCTTGTTGTGGCCGCGTTTCAATGTTTTCTCAACAGGCCGTCGCTGGTTCCATCGGAAGGCTGCTTCTGTCGTATACAGCGACAAGTGCCGTTTGCTCATATAGTGGTAAACGCCCTGTAATGCTCTTTCAAGTGTTGCGTGAAACGATTCAGCCGTATTGTTATGAACAGGTCCTCGAGCGAATTCTTTTTTACCGTGACTTACTGCCTGGTGGTCAGCAAACCCTGGGGCCAATAAACGGTAGACACTGTGCTCATCGGTCATCAAATGGGCTTGTGAACTGACTCGTTGTTCTACAAACGGTTTGATTTGTTTCAAGCTGTCGTTGACCACTGGGGCCGCTTTAACCGGGCCTTGACGTTGAACGGCAGTAGCAACACAGCTTTTAGCAGTACCACGTCCTCGCTTGTGTTTTACCCCATGCTGGTAGCGAGGCTTGCCACCGATGTATTTTTCATCAAGCTCAACAAGCCCTGAAAGTTTGGGGATTGAGTGTTGGTAAGTTACCATAAGCAACCTCAAGACATGGAGCATGCGCCAAGCGGTTTTCTGGGAAACTCCAAGCCAGTTGGCAACATAAACCGACGAAACGCCTTTACTGGAATTGACCAGCGAGTACATTGCCTGAAGCCACAACCAAAGGGTCAGCTTGGTGGCATGAAATGGTGTCTTGGTCGTAACAGTAAACTGTTGTCGACACGTGGCACATTCCAACAAGCCATCACGGGCTGATTCGCCGTCGATCCGCCATGACTTTTGTCCGTGGCAATGAGGGCAAACTGGGCCATCAGGCCATAAAATCGTTTCAAAGAATCTCCGACAACTTTGTTCGTCGGGAAAGATCTGACGTAAGTGCTCGACATTCATGAAATATCCCTCCTCTTTTGAAGGGAATTATCGATTACAGCACTGTCAATTTACGTCACAACCTTTTTTTGGGTTATAGGTCCGAAATTCTTATTACCCCTGCAATATAAGAAAGCCCACGATCGAAAGATTGAGGGCTTTCGTGTTTTATAAATGGGTGGTCAAGGATGGATGTTTTTTTTCTCGCGACGTGGGTCGATCAGATTAAAGGATCGGCGATAAGAGCCGCGATCCAGCGATGGCGATTCGTACGGGTAACGACTTCGATGTCGTTTCCTCAAGTGTGGCCAGGTGGCATTCATCGAAATCGGCTGTCAGCATTTGCGCCACCTGCGTGGCAAACGGGCGGTTGGAAACAAGTACGGAAAGTTCAAAGTTGAGCCGGAACGAGCGATTATCAAGATTAGCAGTTCCGACCACGGCTAGATCGTCATCTACGAGCATTACTTTCTGATGCAGAAAACCTTTACGGTAGCGATAGAATTGTACTCCTGCTGTCTGTGCGTCTTTCATATAGGCAAAAGCCGCAAACCAGACAGTCCGTTTGTCTGGGTTCTCCGGAATCATTACCCGCACATCGACACCGCGAAGCGCGGCGAGGATCAGCGCTTCCAACACCGCTTCGTTCGGCACGAAATAGGGGCTGGTAATCCAAGCGCGCTCTTTAGCCACGTTCAACATCTGTACAAAGAAAAGGCTACACGTCTCCAGTTCGTCCGCAGGGCCCGAAGGCACGATCAAAACGTTGGCATCGGAGACCGTGGGTTTCGGTGCCCAGTTCAATTCGGGAATTTCCCCCGTCACCCAAAACCAGTTCTCAAGGAAGGCGGTCTGTAGCCCCATCACCGCAGGGCCAGTCAACTTAAGGTGTGTGTCGCGCCAAGAACCGAAACGTTTACTCCCGCCTAGATATTCATTGCCTACATTGTGCCCGCCAGCAAAGCCGGTTTTTCCATCGACAACTACGATCTTGCGATGGTTGCGAAAATTAAGTTGGAAACGGTTTCTGAACCTATTTGGGCTTCCAAACGCATGGACCATTGCTCCGGAGGCGACTAACTCTTGCCGGTAGCTTTGAGGTAAAGCATAGCTTCCGATGGAATCGTAAAGGAAGTAGACCTGTACCCCGGCACTTTGCCTGTCGAGCAATCGTTGCTGCAATTCACGGCCCAGATCGTCATCATGTACGATGAAAAATTCAACCAGAACGTAATCTTGGGCCTGGTCGATCGCAGCGAAAATTGTCTCGAAGGTCGTCCTGCCGTTGACCAGCAAGTCCACAGCGTTGCCCCCGGTGAACATCATGCCTGAGAGTTTTTCCATAAACCTGCCAAGCGTTGCTCGGCCGGTGAGTTCCTTATGGAAAGGCAACCACTGTGTTTTCAGGTACGAAGTTGTCTCCTGGATTGATATTTCATCGCACCGCTTAGGATGCTGAGAAACCTCGTGCTTGCGTCGGCCGAAAAAAGCATACAATGGCAAAGCCAAGTATGGTGCCGTGACCAGAGATAGCGCCCATGCAATCGCACCTTGCGAGGTGCGGGTGTTGAGGATGGCATGCACGGCCACGATCACGCCCGTAATTTCAAGCGCAGCGAGAAAGAGGCCAATCAGGGTAAGGTCTTCAAAGGAAAAACTGAACATTGGTCAAAAGAATCCTATAAGGAAAAATCACTGACTTAATTATACCCATATTCCATGGCAAACTTCTGAATGAAATTCTTACTGACCCTGATATCTAAGAATGGATTTGTGGGAGATATATCGTTCAGCGGTAAAGAGGTGATATTTACTAAAAGTCCTCTCGCATTGTTTTGATGATAATGAATTGGCGTGTTTGAGGTGTTTACTAGAAGCCCTGATAAACAATAAAAGGCCACTAAGGATCGAACCTTGGTGGCCATAAATTTTGTGTTAAAAAGTTTACTGAATACCTCTATCAATAAGAAGCCCATTTTCTTCTCGTAACCCGTCATTTAAAATATCCTATACTTTTAATGTCTCTTCGATCGTAGTTTACCCCTGTCGTGTGCCCAAAGGTGTATTCATAGGTACCGACAACAAACCTATCATCAATATGAGTAATGGTGATTTTCTGAACATCACCAAATTTGGATTCTACTAAAACAACATCACCCATCTTAAATTCAAGTTCATTTTTTGCGATATTTGTGTTTGCCAGTAAGGGCAACCCGCTCATTTCAACATGCATCAAGTCATTCAACATATCAATTGCAAGCTTTTCCAATAAGTTGTCAAGAGCGGTGCGAACCGGTTCATCGTTGTTAGCTCGCCATTCTGCCGTTGACATCTTCACAGGGCTAACTGACTGGAAGTCTTTGATAAGTAATGGTTTCACATCACCAGCATGCATCACTTCGAGATTTGCTGAAGCTTGGAGGAAATAGGGTGTATCAGGGCCAGAACCGACGGTAGCAAGTTCGGTCATCGCGATCCTTAATGTCCACTCGGGCACTGTGGTAGTTAGTGTCTTCTCCATAGATGGCGGGACGATGGCCACGGCCTCAAGCCTCTTCTTCTCTACTAAGTTGACAAGGCGTTGGCTGGCAATAGGATTCCTTAGCGCTTCCGTCAGCATGTTTCGCTTCGTTTCTACACCATCTGCACTTTCAGAGTTTATCGCGCCATACGCCGCACCACCAACTGCAGCGGCAGCAGTCGTCCCGGGCAAGACAATCCCCAAACATGGTGCAAAGAAAATTGGCCCTGTAGCTAAACACGACAGCGTGCCGATGGCTAAGGCAGTCCCACCACTTACGGCGCCTCCGGCGACTGCTCCACCACCTTTGCCAGAAGAACCTTCAACCTTCACAGCAGTATCATTGTCTCCCGTAATAGCCATCGCACGACTGAGGTCCAATTGACAATCTTCTGTGATGGCCTCCACGTGGCTTAGGTCAGACTGTTGAGGACTCTTTGGAACACCTGCACAACCTGTAGTAAGGATCGAAGCCACGACAAGCGACAATGCGAATGGTATCTTCATCCGAATCTCCCTTTACAAGTAACTAAATCAAAGAGTCGCCCCAGCACAGCAAATAGCAACCAGTAGAAACCAGGTTGTTAGAGTCATGTTGTTTCCTTGTATCATTTAATTTTCGACAGTCCAACCTAGTGCGCGATTTTACTCAAAATACTCTATCTCATATTTAAGCTGAAATGCGAAACTCTTGCTGACCCTGACATATGCAAGAAGGGGGGAGACCATATATAAGAATGAACCTGTGGGAGATATAAAGTTCGGCAGTAAAGAGGAAATGATTACTAAAAGTCCTCTCGAATTGTTTTGACGATAACAAGTGGCGAGTTTGAGGTGTTTACTATAAACCCTGATACCTAATAATTATCGACAAAGTGCCTCGCATGTCACTTTATCTTCATTCCCATCCAAACGACCCAACCCACAATCGTTCAGATAGAACTTGGCTTCAGCACAGTTTGTCATCTCTTTACAGTACCGCTTCCTCCCACAGGTAAAGTCACAAGCCGAAGCCTGTACGAGAGATGCTTGCCTCTTGCTCTTGCCCTTACTCCACTCCCACGGGGGGGGCTAAAGCTTGCCTGCGGTGCAACGAAAAAGACATGCCCGTAGGGCCAGACACTAAAGTCTTAGATCTTACGAATCATCCCTTCCTGGGCCACAGACGCAACCAGCTTCCCCTCGCGGGTAAAGAGATTGCCGCGACCAAAACCTCGGCCATGGGATGTGCTTGGACTATCCATGCTGTAGAGCAGCCATTCGTCCATACGGAAGTCGCGGTGAAACCACATGGCGTGATCAAGGCTTGCCGCACGAATCGTGCCCTGAGTAAAGGTTAAGGCATGCGGCAGCAAGGCCGTGCCAAGCAGGGAGTAATCGGAAGTGTAGGCAAACAAAACCTTGTGCATCGCCGGATCGTTCGGCAAAGCGCCCTCAGCCTTGATCCAGATATCCCGAAACGGGGGAGTTGGGTCAGGATATAGAAGATCGGTTGGCTTTACTGGCCTGAACTCAACAGGCCGTTGCCACTTTAAAAATCGGATCAATTTTTCGGGAAAATCTGCCAAGGCCTGCTTGCCAAGCTCCGTCGTGTTAAGCAAATCTTCCGGACATGACACCTCGGGCATCTCGATTTGATGCTCGATCCCCTTCTCCTTGATTTTGAAAGAGGCCGACATGTTGAAGATCGGCTTGCCGCGCTGGATAGCGACAATTCTCCGGACCGTATAACTTCTTCCGTCAC
>JAOUDB010000203.1 GCA_029859485.1 Desulfuromonadales bacterium
CCTTCTCTAACAAACACCCTGCCCCCCCTTGAACAAAGCACTTCAAAGTTCTTTCATCGACAATTTTGTTGTTCAGGTAAAACTTTAAGGTGGGTGGATTTTCTTTATTGATTACAGTATCTTGATGGTCTTCCAACTGAACAGGCAAGCTCTTCATAAAAAGACGACTACGAAACTCACTTACAGCAGAATAGGCACCACCAACCGGGAATCTTGGCAAAGTATGCATATCTTGTCCGTCAGTAATGACACCGGATTGCTGGCCAAAGGCCGCGACGAAACCCGCCTCACGGATCAAGCCTGTCAGCTCTTTAGAGAATTCACCATAGGGATAAGCAAAGAGGCGTGGAGATGTGCTGAGATGCTTTTTAAACTGTCCCTGAGAGCGCCCCAGGTCCTCAACGACTCTGGCTCGCCATTCACTTTCGCTTTCTGAAGGGATACGGTCCAGCAGGTAAGCATGACTGGCGGAATGATTGCCAATTTCAACGCCTTCATTCTGTAGCATAAGGAGGTCCTGCCAATCCAAGAAATCAGAGCCACCGACAGTATCGGTACTGACAAATAGAGTTGCAGGATAACCATATTGCTTCAGCAGAGGCCAACCATCAGTCAGAAAGGAAAGATAACCATCATCGACTGAAATCACAGCACACCGCTGTGGCAGGCTCTCGCCTGACCTCATGCGATCGACCACCTCACCAAGGGTCAGAACAGTAAAGTGTTCGACCTTGAGAGTCTCAAGATGGTCTTTAAAAGCTTCTGTCGTGATATTGGTCGAGGGATAGCGGGAATCGTTGAAACGATGATAGACAAAAACATTTGCTTCGCTAGCAAACACTACCTCGGCTGGCATCAGAAGCAGTGCAACAAGCACAAAGGAGAGACAGGTGAGAAACAGCTTACGACTCATCCTTGCCACTAAGCGGCTGTTTAACCTTTGAACGCAGATAACGACGAATACTGTTGCGAGCACGCGGCGTAACTGCCCACTCCAACCACTTCGGCAACACAGTCGGTCGATCAGAGGTTTCGACATCGATCTGGTCTCCATCCATCAAACGGGCCTTGAGCTGGCGGGTTTTACCATTAATTCGTACGCGTACAGCGTGCAAACCCAGTTGCTCATGAATATCGAAGGCGAAGTCCAGAGCACTGCTACCCTCTGGGAGCGAACGTACATCTCCCAAAGGGGTATAAACCTGTATTGACGCAGAGGCCAGACGCAGGCTATCCATATCAAAAGCGGACTCGCCCTCAATCAATGATTGCATCAGGTCCTCAAAGCTTGAGCTACGGAATTCAAAGCCGGGAGCTAAAACACCCGAATCATTAAAACGCGCAAGTTTGCGCGTGGTGATCTCCACCCGCAGACGGAGCTCACCGGCCTGAACACTGGTCTTTAAGGCCTGGTATCCATACTGTGACGGCATATTCAGGTGATCACGCAGTTTGCCGGGAATCGGGGGATAGAGACGATGCAACAAACCGAGAGTGTGGTAGGCATCGAGGAATCGATCGACAAGGATATCCAGGGTATAGAGTGCCGGCAGGCCACGTCCGGTCGTTCTGGCAGCCGCGATGGAAAAATGTCGCCAGCGGTCCTTAAGCAAGGCATCGATCTTGTGATGCTCCAGAACATTGTGGATTTCGGAACGAATACGGCCAAAATTGGGTTCATAAAGTTCACGCATTTCGTGAACGTGGGCATCATAACGAACAGCTCTGGTTGGATAGAGGATTCTCAGCGATAGGGCATCAAGCTCAGTAGCAACACGTCCCATACCAAGGTGTCTGGCCAAAGGAACATAGATCATTCGGCTTTCTTCGGCGATCAAGCGTTGCTTTTCCGGATTTAACGCCTGAATGGTCTGCAGGTTGTCAATACGATCCCAGAACTTCAGACAGAGGACCCGGACATCCCTGACTGCAAGCAGGACCTGCTTGCGGTAAGTCTGCTCTTTTAAAGCACTGCGACTGAGAAGATCGTCGTCAACTTTGGTCAGTCCATCGACCAGCAGCCCGATCTCCATGCCAAACATGGCACTGACATTTTCAAGCGTTGTGGGCGTATCTTCCACAACATCATGCAAAAGAGCCGCAATGACCGAGGCAAAATCCATCCAGTGCCTGGCGGCCAGGTGCGCAACTCGCAAGGGATGGAAGAAATAAGGCTCTCCCGATTTACGGACCTGTTTACGGTGCGCGTCCTGTGCCAGCTTAATGGCTTTTTGCAAAGCATCAATCGAGTCATCGAGAACCTGTTCGCTCAGACTGCCGCCATGATGAGTCACCAGCAACTCCATGATCTCGTTGATCAGGCGCAGCTGCCGTTTGTCATCATAATTCTCCGCCGCTTCCGGCTGAGCTATCGGTTGATGAATTTTTTCCATGAAACATAGACCCGTTCAAGAGCTGTAAAATAGGCAAATATTCATGAGACAGAGAGCACGACAGAACATAATCGGGCTCAACTCTTCGACAGATATTAATGCAGAATCAAAGGCCTCGCAACCCTGTTCAGGGTCGAAGCCAAACAAATCTGACAATCAGCCTGGAGGCCAGGTCATGTCTCTGCCACCGAGCAGGTGAAAATGAATGTGCCAAACAACCTGACCACCGCCTTCATTACAGTTATTGACGATTCGAAAACCATCCTCAGAAAAACCCCTGTCATGGGCGATCTTGCCGGCAATTTGGAAGACATGACCAATCAGCTCATTGTCTGCCGTAGTCAAGTCCAGTGTTGTGCGAACATGTTTACGCGGCACGATCAGGAGATGATCTGGAGCCTGAGGGTTGATATCCTCGAGGACAACAACCTGTTCGTCTTGATAAACAAACTTGCCCGGAATTTCACCGGAGATAATTTTACAGAAGATGCAGCTGTCCGGCATGCTCTCCTCCTTCATCAGTGGTCGTGTTAGCGGCGTCCCCATCAAGAGGAACGACATGCCACCTTTCACGGGCAGCGCGTTTGCCTAAATCAAGATTATGACTGAAGAGTATCAATTGTCCATCGGCAGAAGCCAGGTCAACCAGATTGAGTGTTTTCGCAAGGCGTTTCTGGTCCAGGTGAACAAAGGGGTCATCGAGCATCAGAGGTAAAGACCGTCCATCATCGCGGACCTTTGCCAAAGCCATCCGCAGAGCCAGATAAATGGCATCAACGGTACCACGGCTGAAATGGTCCACGGGAGTCCAACGACGCCCATCAACCTGAATAGATGGAGCCATATTCTCATCAAGCTTGATCTCCGTGTAGCGGCCCCCGGTAATCTTGCCAAACATCTTACCTGCTTCAGCATTCAACGTCACCAGGTGAGAACGGCTGAACTCGTCAACAGCGTCTGCAAGCAGGTTGATCGATTTGCGTAGAACAACTATACGATCCTCCAGATCATTTTTACGCCTTTGGAGAGGTGACATGGCGCTCTTGACAGAGATTTCCTGCACCAGAGGACCTTGCTGTGAAGCTGCTTCAGCAGAAGCCCCTGGTGTATGCCTGCCAGACTTCAACTGCGCCTGCAGCTCCTCCAGGCGAGTCTCTTTCGCCTGCAGAGTAGCAGCAAAATCGGCCAACCGTGCTTCCAACTGGCGCAACTCCTCAGCGGCCTCATCGTCTTTCAAGAGATCTTTTTCAACGACTGACACCGTGGGGTCCTGAGAAGAGGGGTCACGATCAACAAGCTCAGTACCTTTAACGATCCCGGGATCATCAGATTCCGTTGCAGACCAGTATTGGTCGAGTAATGTACGATGAGTCATCACAAGTTTATGCAAACGAACCAGGTCGACCGCAGAAGACGGCAAGCCAAGAGCGTCACAACGCTCACTTAATTCTGCCTGTCGTTGCTGCGCGAGGCCCTTCTTCTGCTCAAGCAAGCCACGCTCCTTACGGCACTGTTCCAGAATTTTATTACGATTAATCTGCCGCCAGGAGGCCCAGGCAAGCAGAGCCACAGAGCAGACTCCAACAGCCGTCAAGAGGGGTGTTTTGAAAAAGGGTTGCCAAAAGGCTACGGCCGCAAGTGCGACGAAAAGGACCAGGAGGCAGCCAATCACCATCCAGGGAACCTGTGGAATCTTTTTCTCTCGACCATGAAGGATCGAGAATGGCTGCTGTAAGGCGGCTAGCTCCTGCCTTATTTCAGCGGCGGCACTTAACACTTCTGGCAATTGCGGCGGCAAAGAGGGCGGTAGCCCGGCAGCGGTCAATTTTTCAGCAAGCGTCTTTTTTGTGCCTAAGCTCTCTTCCTTTACAGGTTCAACCTTTGCAGGCGGCTCGGCTTTTTCTTCGTTGATGTCAGCCTGCTGACGAAAACGCTCAATGTAACGCTGGCCCTTCTCATACTCCTGGCGTTCAAATTCAAGTTCGCCCGACAGGGCACTGATCTCTTCTTCAAGAGCAACCTGACTATCGTCGCGGGCAGGGTTATCGATCTCCACAAAGATCGGCACAGCCCCATCATCACCCTGCTCGGACAACTGCTGGCAAACGGTTTCATACTCACGGTCGCGTTGCTTGTCCCTCCCCCAGGGGTTGCTACGGGTCAGTTGAAAATGCTCATCCAGTAAAGTGTCAAGAATTTCAGCATAATCGGCTTCAGCGGTACCACTGACCAGAGTTCTCAGCTTAAGAGCGAGCTCTTCGCCGCTCCAACTTTGCGGGTGATGCCCAAAGAAGTAAGTCGCGCGAAAGAGCCTCTCATCAGCAACGCCAATCAACTTTTCAAGCAGTTCCCGGTACTCGCGACAGGAGGCGCTGCGCCCCCGGAACGGAGCTTTGCCGGAAAACTGTGCCCTGACATGATAAAGGTCATCTTTTTCAACCAGCTCAACCTCATCAGTCAGCAGGTTGCGTTTAACTTCAACGGTGTGTCCCCGGCCCTCAAAAAAGAGTGATGCAGAACAGACATTGCGACCCCAGGGTTTGAACCTCTCCAGACGATCGGTACCAAAAAGAACCGCGGGGACAGCCTCGGCGATCGTCGACTTACCCGCCTCGTTGGGGCCTATGACAAGGTTCAGCCCACGACGGAATTCAACCGTCTGACCACGGAATCTGCCGAAGCTCTCCAATTCAATGCTACGCAGTATCATGAGGCCTCACCATCCATGGCTTGAAATCTCTTCAACAGAAGCTGTAAGGCATCTTCCAGAAGCTCAAGCTCTTGCTCATCAGCAAACTCAGACTGCTTGATTACCGTACGAACGAGAACGCCTCGAACACTCTCTTCGCGAGCCAGCGCCTCTATATGCGCGCTACCCAGTAGACGTGTCATACCTCTCCCCCATGAAAGAACTCTGGATAGTAACAAACATTCTGGTGACAAGCAGCACCGAATCTTTCCTTATGTGCGGCCATCGCCTGACAGCGGTACTCTTCAGGGGTAACAGCCTCTGACGCCAGCAGCAGGAACTCCT
>JAOUDB010000204.1 GCA_029859485.1 Desulfuromonadales bacterium
CAGGGTCGCATATGGACGTGGTTGAGCAGACCATGCGCCTTCTTTTTTACCAATGAGCGGCACTATGGACAATTACGCAATTCAGCTGGAAAATTTCGAAGGCCCGCTCGACCTGCTGCTTCATCTCATCAAAAAAAACGAGATGGATGTCTATGACATTCCCATGGCAGAAATAACCAGACAATATCTGAGTATTCTCGATGCCATGAAGTCGCTCAATCTTGATATGGCCGGAGAATTTCTGCTGATGGCAGCAACTCTTCTTCACATCAAATCGAAGATGCTCTTGCCCAAGATCGTTGAGGATGAGCTGGAAGAAGAAGAGGATGACCCACGGGCCGAGTTGGTGCGGCGTCTTCTCGAGTACCAGAAATATAAGGAAGTGTCCCTAACCCTTGAAAGCAAACCCCAACTGGGGCGCGACCTGTTTGCCCGTGTCTCGGCAGAGCCTGAAGTTCTGGAGAATGCGGAAGCCGGTTTCGTTTCGGTAGGCCTTTTCGATCTTGTAGAAGCGCTGAAAGAGGTCATGAAGGAAAGTTCGGAACCGCTCGTCCACCAGGTCGACATGGAGCAGCTCTCTGTCACCGATCGAATCAACGCCATTCTCTCGCAA
Source organism: Desulfuromonadales bacterium (assembly GCA_029859485.1). Taxonomy (GTDB): domain Bacteria; phylum Desulfobacterota; class Desulfuromonadia; order Desulfuromonadales; family BM103; genus M0040. The sequence goes on from JAOUDB010000204.1 coordinate 614, forward strand.
CTTCAAGGGCAGGAGAGTATCGCCTTTACCGATCTTTTCACTGGCGGACTTAAGCGTAGCGAAGTGATCGTAACTTTCCTGGCTCTCCTGGAATTGGTCAAGTTGCGTATGGTTCGTTTTATGCAGAATGTTCGCTACGGCAGTATCTGGGTTTTCCCCGCAGTGGCCATTGAAGAAAGCGAAGAGCTGGACCTAGGAGATGATTCCCTTGGATATTCATGAACTCACCCCTTTGGTAGAAGCCTTGATTTTTGCCGCTGATGGGCCGATCAAAGTCGAGCGCATGGCCGAGGCTCTCGATTTGGAACAGGCGGAAATCTGTGCAGCTATCGAAGCTCTGGAGGCTGATTACGAAGAGCATCCACGTGGCTTTTTCATGCAGGAAGTTTCAGGTGGCTACCAGCTCAGAACCCGCCCAGAATACGCCGACTACTTACGCAAGCTCGGCCAGAGTCGTCCCTTCAAGTTCTCCCGTCCTGCCCTGGAGTCACTTTCCATTATTGCCTACCGACAGCCGGTCACCCGCTCGGAGATCGAGTACCTGCGCGGCGTTGATTCAGGCAGCGTGGTGAAAACCCTGCTCGAGAAACGTTTGATCAGAATCCTTGGTAAAAAAGATGTTCCCGGCAAGCCGATGATTTACGGCACGACCAAGGAGTTCCTGGAATTGTTCGGGCTCTCGGATCTTGCCTCATTACCGACCTTGCGTGAATTCAGTGACCTGGTTCCGGAAGATGAGAATGGGGAGTTTATGGCGAGTATGCCTTTGTTAGTTGAAGAGGGGGACGTGGAGTAGGACGATGATCACAGTCGCCAGGCAAAGGCATTGTCCTTCGCAAGGAGACGGCACTTCTGGTTTTATCTCTTCAAAACAGCTGTGGTTCGTACCTCACCACGTCCTACGGTTTCTGCGCTTCGCCGACTGCCATCAACAAATGGGGACACGAAGTAGAATCAATCATGTTCCTATTGATTGAGGCAAAACCCCGTCCCTCGTCCCCGGCTAATAACATGTACAAAAAAACAGGCCGGCAACCAGAAGGTTGTCGGCCTGAATAATGTAACATTCTGTGCTTAAGTCTTTAACGACCGGCACGCTTCGAAGCTTTGATCGGGTTAACCTTGACCTCTTCGATTTTAACTTCAACTTTCCGGTGCGTAGCGAAGTTGCAGAGACCGGCAGACCATTTCTTGATGGGGGCAGGCGCTTTAACGCAAACCGGACCGATGGTGCCGTCTACAATGTGGTCGCAACCTTCACACATTTCGATAACGTTCTGGCAGCTGCCGCCTTCAGCGATGCAACCTTTTTTACTCCAGAAAACACACTCTGTACCTGCGAGAACTGTTTGACACTGCATAAGGGTACTCCTTTATTCAAAGCTTGATCTAGTATTCGAACAGGATTTCTAACCCCTTTTGTCGATGCCTGTCAACTATAAAAGCCAGTTCTTCTTGGCATTGACTGGATTTTCCCGAAGGGGTATTTTCGCACGATGAGTGAAGACCTCCAAAATGATTCAGAAAAATGGGAATCCATCTGTTGCAGGTGTGGCCGCTGCTGCTATGAAAAAGTTGATTTTGAGGGTCGTATTTATTACACGGAATTGCCCTGTGAATTCCTTGATACGGAAACCAATCTCTGCCGCGTCTACACCGAGCGTGATGTCAAGCGTCCCGGCTGCGTACGCTTGACCGACGAAATCCTCCCCAAAGGCATCATGCCTGCTGATTGCCCTTATGTCTCGGATATTGATAATTATCCTGCACCGACCCTGCTGGACGATGGAGATCCCGAGGAAACCTGATACATTTTATTTGTGTTTTTTAGCCGCAGATAACATCTGATGGGGAACCAAGAGCAAAAGCCAAAGTCCTTATTACTAAGGTCATGGCATTTACCAATGATAAAGGTTTTGATTTGTCCGCTTTTATCAGATCTTATCTGCGGCTATTAATATGATTTTAGCCTTTATATAGGAGAGAAAAATGACTCAAATAAAGTTCGGAACATCCGGTTGGCGCGGCATTCTCGCCGAGGATTTTACCCTCGAAAATGTCCGTATTGTCACTCAGGCGATCGCAGATTTTCTGCACGCCGACAAAAGCGCTGATAAGGGCGTTGTTATCGGTCATGACAGCCGGTTCATGGGCGAAAAATTCGCCAGGGAGACGGCACGCGTGCTTGCCGGCTCGAAGGTGCCGTCTTTTATCTGCAAGCACGATACGCCAACACCTGTGATCGCCTACGAAATCATGCGCCGCAGCGCTGCTGGCGCCATCAACTTCACCGCCAGTCACAACCCCTACGATTACAATGGCATCAAGTTCTCAACCGCCTGGGGTGGTCCTGCTTTGCCAGAAGTCACCGCTGAAATAGAGCGCCTGGCCAATGCCATGCTCGGCGAAGTTTGTTACCGCGATATGCCGCTCGATAAGGCCGTGCGTGCCGGTCTGGTCGAGGAGATCGACCCCATGCCTGATTACCTTGATGTGATCCGTGCAAAGGTCAATCTCAACGCGATCGGCAAGTCCGGTATGAGCGTGATTTTCGACCCGATGTACGGGGCAGGGCGTGACTATGTCGACGGCATTTTGGTTGAGGCTGGGTTGCTGGTACAGACCATCAACAGCTCCAAAGACCCCTATTTCGGCGGCATGCCCCCGGATCCCGCACCGGCTCATCTCAACGATCTCATCACCCGTGTCAAAGGCGATAAGCATGTCATGTTAGGCCTGGCGACCGACGGTGACGCCGACCGCTACGGCATCATCGACGCTGATGGCACCTTTATCGAACCTAACTATATTCTGGCGCTCCTCTATGATTACCTGATCCGCTGTAAAGGTGAGTCAGGTGACGCGGCGCGCTCTGTTGCCACATCTCATTTCATCGATGCCGTAGCCGCTTATCACGGTTATAAAGTGCGCGAAACACCGGTCGGCTTCAAATATATCGGTGAATTCATCCGTGATAACGAGATCGTCATCGGCGGTGAAGAGAGTGCCGGCTTGAGTCTGCGTGGTCACGTCCCCGATAAAGATGGTGTGCTCGCCTGCCTGCTGGTCGCCGAAATGGTGGCTGTCGAGTGCAAGACGGTCGGTCAACTTCTGCAAGACCTCTACAGCCGCGTTGGTGAGTTCCATACGGCACGCGAGAACCTGCGTCTCTCCCCTGAACTCGCAGAAAAGATCGGCGATAAGCTCGCTTCACCGCCAGATACTTTGGCGGGCAAGCCGGTTAAGGAGTTGGTGACAACAGACGGTGTTAAAATGATCCTCGAAGATGGCTCCTGGGCCCTTTTCCGCAAGTCGGGGACTGAGCCGGTTGTGCGGGTTTATACTGAGGCGGGGAGTGTGGAAGAGTTGGATGCGCTGACTTCTGCAGCGGTTGGGTTTGTGGAAAGCTGAACCTTTTTAATGGCCGCAGATAAGGTCTGATAAAATCTGATAGAACTAAAAGAAGCGTTTTGGGGTTTTAGGTTTACCGCATCAGACTCTATCAGATTGTATCTGCGACAAATAAACTTATACTTGTATCCTTACGTAATCTCCGCATACTCCAAAAATGTCTTACATGGCGCAAAGACCTTCTGCTCCCCAAGTAACTCATTCAACTCCGGTGCGTTAAAATAACGCGCTTGCAACGCACGGCCCTGCTGCATCCAAAAACCGAATTGCGGAATAAACGTGTTGCGCTTGATCGTGTGGTCGATGGTCAGGCCGGCGATGATCAGGATGTTGCGGTCTCCGCTCTCAAAGGAATCGGTGACGTACGAGGCCAGGCGGTGGAATTGCCGCCAGGTGTTGACGTCGGCCATGCGGCGGTGCGGGTAGGTCGAGGTGACGATGTCGGGCATGAAGTCGAAGACCGAGTTCTCCAGCATGGAGTCGGGATCGTGTAGTGTCTCGTTGATATTCATGGTGAAATAGAAGGTGGTCGGGTCAAGGAGTTTGCCAATCGGAACCGGTATCTTGGCGATCTCTTTTAGTGGGTGCTGGTAGCGGTTCGTAAAGTCCTTGTTGAGGCGATAGACCTTGCCCTGGCTGGCATCCCGTAACGGTTCACCATCCACCAGTTGATCGATGTTCAGGTGCAGGTGAGGGTGGTCATGTGTGTCGGTGCTTTTACGCAGCAGGTATTTGTAGGGGATTTCGACCTTCAAACCACCGGGGCCGCGGAAAAGTGTGATCAAGGTTGATGCGCGTTGGTAAAGGGTCATGTAGGGATTCATTAGGCGATTCAGCATGCCGCAGCAGGGGGCGACCTTGCCGTGCACACGCTCTACATAGCCGATCCCTGTCTCCTCGCTGCCACCGATGTGGCTCCCGCCAATGATAACCAGGTCGCGACCGTGATGTGATGCTGGGATCAGTCGCTTCGGGTCGATCAGAGCACCAACCCGTCCCAGGTTAAAGGCCGGGCAATCATACACGTAGCCGAAAAGACTCTTTTTGATGCTCTGACTCTCATCCGAACACTGCCAGACGATCGGTAAAGTCCCTTCAAAACGGGCTTCTGCTGTGAGAGATCGCATCCGCCCAAACAGGTCCATCAACTCCATGGGAGGTTGATCGAGGAGTGTTTCAATCGGTGGAGCGATCGGCATGGTCTGTCTCCTGGTATGTTGCTGTACTTTGTAAGAATTAACAATATAACACTGTTATATAGATATGTGTAGTGATTCATCGAAATTTGAATAGTAAGAGTAAATCTAGATGTTTATACTGGCTGAGATCAAGGTTGAAGTGCAACACTTGGAGGAGTT
>JAOUDB010000205.1 GCA_029859485.1 Desulfuromonadales bacterium
GACCGGCCTGAACAGCAGCAACTTTGACTTCGGCAGTTACAATGGCTACAGAAGCTCCTTCAACAGCTCCAGCGACAGCTACACCATCGGCCTCGACATCTCCAGTTTCGTTGTCGACACCGATTACCTGGTCACCGCAACGGTTACCAGTGGCGGATTGCAAGACAGCGACATGCTGGTGATTCGCAAAGCAAGCTCAAAAACAATTTATATCTCGGATATCTCCTACGAGAAGGTATTCAAGAACCTGCGCGTTTACCTCACTGTCAAAGAGCTAACCGGCTCCACGGTGGCCGGCGCAGCAATCAATCTGACTCTCAAACGTGATGGTTCAAGCTACAAAAACTATTCCATCACGACCAATGCTAACGGCGTTGCAGACTTGCGCGTCGGCAACGCCAAAAGAGGTTATTACACCATCGCCGTAAACAGTATCAGCAGCGCTGGAGCCACCTATGATCCGACCCTGAACACCACTGATACGGGCTACGATGTCCCGTAGTTTTGTGATAAAAAGCATACAGACAACACGCATACAAACAACACAAGAGGCCCTCGATTTGAGAGCCCCTTGTCAATAGTAGCTAACGGCTGGCAGATGAACGACCTCGCAGCAAGCCACGAGGGTGCAACAGCCTGCTACCCTTGCAAAATCACGCTGCAAGCTGCTGGGAATTAGACCCGCCATTTTGATAAAAAAGGCATGACATACCCCGATCAATGCAAAAGGGTCTCTCTCTCAAGAGTGTCTTCGGCTCGCGACTTTATTTTATCAGTCGTCGTCAAGCACCTTACGCACTGTCAGTGCCAAAGCCTGCTTGGTCAAAGGTTTCATGATAAACGTCTTGATTCCAACCGCCTTGGCTGTTTCGTCCGAGGTGGTCGCACTGAACCCGGTACAAAGGATAATTGGAATATCCGGCCTGACCTTAAGGATCTGCTCAGACAATTGCATTCCGGTGATGTTCGGCATGGTCTGATCCGTGAAGATCAGATCAAAGGCTTGGGGGTCGGAGCGAAACAACTCCATTGCATCCTCACCGCTTGTCGCGATTGTGACTTCATAACCAAGCGATTCCAAGAGCTTCTGGCCCAGTCTAACCAAAGCCTCTTCATCATCGACAAAAAGAATGCGCTCCTTGCCCCTGGGTAGCGGCTCCTGTGCAGCAACCTCTTGAACCACTTCATTAAACAGTCGAGGCAGGTAAACCGTGAACATAGTCCCCTGTCCTGGTGTTGCCTCCACGGTTATTGCCCCACCATGGCCTATGATGATGCCATGCACTACGGAGAGCCCCAGCCCACTCCCTTCACCAAACTTCTTAGTCGTAAAATAGGGCTCGAAAATACGTTCAAGTGTCGCCTGTCCCATACCGTGGCCTGTGTCAGATATGGTAAAACGAACATAGGCCCCTTCATGAAGTTCGGGCGAGGAGGCCGCGAGTTCTGCGTCCACATGAAGATTGTCCAAGGTCACCTTGAGAGTTCCGCCATTTTCCTGCATAGCGTGGCAGGCATTGGTCCCCAGGTTCATAATGACCTGGTGAATCTGGGTTGGGTCAGCGAGTACCGGGCCGGTCTCTTCGTTGATCTCCAGGCAAACCTTGATTGTCTTCGGGATGGTGGCCCGCAGCAGTTCAAGAGCCTCCTTGATGATCGGGTTGATCAAGGTAGGCGAACGCTCCTGCTCCGTCTGTTGACCAAACATCAGAATCTTCTGAACCAACTCTTTGGCGCGGTGGGCGGCCTTCAAGACTTCGCTCAGGGGAAACTGGTTCTGTGATCCAACCGGCAGATCAGCCATGGCGAATTCTGTATAACCGATTACTGCCGTCAGGATGTTGTTAAAGTCATGGGCGATGCCACCCGCAAGCGTTCCAACAGCCTCAATTCTCTGGCTCTGGCGAAGCTGTTTTTCCAGTGATCTCTGCTCTGTAATATCGGCAAAAATGCCGAGTATGCCAACCACCTCTCCAGCTTCGTTGCGCAGAGGAACCTTGCTGGTCAACAAGATGGCTTTTCTACCATCAGCCTGCAGTTGCGGTTCTTCGATATCGAGTAACGGTTCACCACTCTCCATAACGGCCTGATCGCATTGACGGTAAAATTCGGCCTCTTTTTTTTCCCAGGCCAGATCAAAGTCTGTTTTGCCAACAATGTTTTCCGGCTTGTCGAGCCCTGCCACTTTAGCAAAATTAAGATTGCAGCCCTGGAATACGGAATCACGGTCCTTCCAGAAAACACAATGAGGGATATTATTAAGGATGTTCGTCAACAGGACATTCTTGTCTGAGAGTCTTCGTTGAGCTGTTTTGCGTTCGCTGATGTCCCGGATTGATTCAATGGCACCGACGTAATTGCCATCTTGATCAAGCAGGGGTGAAGCGGTGGCCCATAAATTGGCGTTTTTGCCACTATGGGAGAGGGTAAGAGTTGTTTCAGCAAACAGGGTGACGCCATTTTTGTCCAAATAATCGTAGTGCCCGCTGGTTTTAGAAAGATCACTATAAACAGCATCGATCAACATGGGGCACCGCTTACCGTAGAAAGCCATGGAGTATTCGTAGCTACCTTTGCCGAGGATGGCATCTTTATGTACATTGGTCATTTCCTCCATGGCCCGGTTCCATGCCACAACCTTGCCGTCCCGGTCGATAACGAAGGTCGCGTCAGGCAGGAATTCGATAATGTCCAGTAATTGCCTGTGGGCAATACGAAGTTCTTTTTCGGCCTTGCGCTGCTGAGCCGATGACCGTTTCGATTGAAAACCGAAGAACACCGAAGCCAGCAACACTCCAGTACCGACCAGGAACAGGAAAACCGATGACTTATGGATGAGATTATCCAGGGCCGCCTTGCGTTCAGTGATGTTGTAATCGATCTCAACCGCACCGACAAATTGCCCGGCGCGCCTGATCGGCACGCAGGTCTGTACCACAGAGGCCTTCGCCGGTTGCCCTTCCGGGGAAATATAGGAGAGATAACTCACTTTGGTGTAAGTCCCTCCCTTGGCGACCTTTTCGACGAAAAAGGCCTGGCGATTGATCCGGCTGATCTCCTCGCTGGCCGTTGAAAAGGTAATAAGCCCATCCGCGGAGAAGATTCTGAGGTTCACCAGACCAAAGGTACGCTTTACCTCATGCATCTCTCTGACCAGGTCACCGAAAGCCGGCTCTTCCAGCGGCACACCCTCAATCTCCGGAAAAACAAAAGACGAGATATACAGGGCGATTCGGGTGGTATCCTGTTCCGTTGCCGCGATCAGCATCCGGTAGACTGCCGGTTGGAGGTTGAAAATATTATAAGCCGGCAGCATGATCCCAGCCGAGGCGGCAATGAGCAGTGCAATGGCCAGTAATTTTGTTTTTTGCATGGTCATTTTTCTACTCTCTTGTATTCGGCATTAGAACATTTCTCAAACACTGATGGTTTGAGGTTTGAGTTTTGCGAATAGATTATTGTACAGGCCCCGGGAAGGTAAAGCTGGTTGTTCACTCTTGCCGGGAACAGATTGTCCAGCCAATCAAGCTCTCTTTTTCACGAACCTGAGATTCTCACATTCAACAGGTTATCCAAGGCATTCCAAAGTCTGGCGAAATAATTAACGCACAGTGTATACAAGATATGCCTTATGGCAACCAGTAAGACCTAGGGACATCCATGACAAGTAACAAAAGGGTAAAACTGAGATTTCACTTCAAGTTACAGATCTGATTCATCGGGATTGGGATGTCTCCCCAGCGCGTCCCCGAGGCCAAGACAACCTGATGGTCGCGGTGACCTTGAGCATCAGGACTCTTGCGATATACTTCATAGGCAAAATCACTTTTGCTTGCCCAACCTTGATCATTGGCACTTTTCCCCCAAGGAGATTCCATTGCCTGACAATCCAAAAGCAAAGGTCGTCTATCGTTTTTTAGGCCATCTCACTCGTGACACATTAGCACTGGTATTAGCAGGCGGACGGGGCACCAGGCTGCACGAGTTGACCGATTTAAGGGCCAAACCTGCCGTTCACTTCGGCGGCAAGTACCGCATTATCGACTTTCCGCTCTCCAACTGTGTTAACTCGGGAATTCGTAAGATCGGCGTGCTGACTCAATACAAATCGCACTCGCTGATCCGGCACCTGGTGCGTGGCTGGAGTCATTTCAAGATGGAGCTTGGCGAATACATCGAAATATTGCCGGCCTCCCAGCAATCCTCTGATAACTGGTACCAGGGCACCGCGGATGCGGTCTATCAGAATATCGGTTTCATCCGTGAGACAAGGCCCAAGTATGTCATGATTCTATCCGGTGATCACATCTACAAGATGGACTATCGGCCCATGCTGCTGGCTCACGTGGAAACGGGCTCAGACCTCACAGTCTCTTGCCTCGAAGTACCGATCGAAGAAGCGGCTGGCGAGTTCGGCGTGATGACCGTCGATGACAACAACCGGATCATACAGTTTGATGAAAAGCCGAAACAGCCGAACCCCCTCCCCGGAAAACCGGGAAAGACCCTGGCCTCCATGGGCAACTACATCTTCAACACAGATTTTCTTCTGGAAATTCTTGAAAGAGACGGCAAGAGTCCTGATTCCGAACATGATTTTGGCAAAAACATTATTCCGAACATTCTCGAGGACCATAAGGTCTACGCCTACCCGTTTCTGGATCCAGAAACCGACGCGTTGTCCTACTGGCGAGATGTGGGTTCGTTGGACGCCCTCTGGGAAGCCAACATGGAATTGATTTCGCCAGACCCGGAGCTCAATCTTTACGATCAGAACTGGCCGATCTGGACCTACCAGAGGCAACTGGCCCCGGCAAAATTTGTCTTTGATGATGACGGACGACGGGGCATGGCCGTCGATTCCGCGGTTTCGGGCGGCTGCATCATCTCCGGCTCCCACCTCAGAAGAACTCTGCTGTTTTCAGACGTCAGGATCCATTCTTACTCGAAGATCGAGGAAACGATCGTCTTGCCGGGGAGCACCATCAATCGGCATTGCAAAATCAAGCGCGCGATCATCGATAGCGCCTGCATTGTTCCGGAGGGTTCCGTGATCGGCTATGATGCCGAGCAGGACAGAGCCAATGGTTTTCGTGTTTCAGCAAAAGGAGTGGTGCTGGTAACCCGTGAGATGTTGGGACAGTAAAACGGGACCAGCTTTTATCTTTGAGCTGATTCAAGAGTCACGACCTGACCCCAGGCAAAAGAGCTTTGTTGCAGCCGTTCTTTGTTCCCATAGCTCACCGTTGTGATACATGAGAATCGATATTTTGTTCCCAACTCAGAGTCCATCTCGGTTCAGACCTTCCCCACCGGCGCCAGGTAAAGCGTAAATTCGTTCTCTCCATCGACCCGTAAAAGCGCGTCCATCTTCTC
>JAOUDB010000016.1 GCA_029859485.1 Desulfuromonadales bacterium
GGCCTCAGATTTACCTCTGACGCCTTTTTTGCTTAATTATTCTAGCCGCTTGTCGACTTGATAAACTCAACCATCTCGTGAAGAATGTCTTCCGCCTCTTCATAAGGGACCTGGCAGGTTCCCACCACCTTGTGACCGCCACCGCCGTATTTAAGCATCAGGGAACCGACGTCCACGGTTGCCGTCCGTTTGAGAACACTATATCCCACCGAAAAAAAGACGAACTTGCCATCTTTACCATCAAGCATGCGGATAGAGATGTTCGCCTCCTTATAGAGAGAATAGATGAGAAAACGATTTGACGGGGGAGCCATGCCGGCAATACGGAAATCGGAGATAACGATCGATCCGTCTGACTAGGTACAAGTGTTGTAAAATTTCTTGGCTTTTTCGGTGCACTCAAAGTAGAAGTCTGTGCGTTCCTTCGTATCCGGATGAGCGAGGATTTCATTGATCGACATGTCCCCGATCATATCAACCAGGTAGCGGCAATAAGCCAGATTACTGATGGTGTAAGTCTTGCTATAACCGAGCCCGGTTCGCGGGTCACAGAGGAAACCGAGGAGAACCCAGCCGGTGGTGTTGAGAATCTCCTCTTCGCCCAACTGCGCGGAGTCAAGCTTGTCGGCATACTCGAGAAGTTCTTTAAATCGTTCAAACTTTTCAGCACCGTAATAAGTGCAGATCACACGGGCAGCGCTTGGTGCCCTCTAGCTTGAGCCTTTGTAGCGGCCCTCAAGGTCATTTCGCTCAATTTCACTGGAATGATGATCGAACCAGAGGCCGCACCCAGGGACATAAGGGACATTGGCCAGGATATCATTCTCTGTGACAGAAATTTTGCCGTCTTGAAGGTCGTTTGGATGGGTATAGACCATCTCATCCATCATGCCGAGTTCTTTTAAGAGAACCGCACAGCAGATGCCGTCAAAATAGGAGCGAGTCAACAACCTCATGCAAGGTTCTCCAACAAAGAGGATGCATCGTAGTTAGTAAAACTGTGTCAGTACAAGTCGCATCAGATATCAGAAGAACACTCAAGTCGCAACAAGTTTCCGGGCAGAATGATTGCGACCAGGTTTAATCAGTATCCTGCAAACAGGAGAGAACCTGGTCACCGGCCTTGTATGCCGCATTGACACAATCATTGAGACCGATACCAAAGAAAGAATTACCCGTCAGGATCAAACCGGGATGATTCTTCAGGCGCTCCTCTATCGCAAGCAGTCGCTCCGCGTGGCCGACAACATACTGGGGGATAGCGCGCTGGTGACGGAAAATACGCACAAAATCAGGTTCTGCCTCTATCCCCATGATCTTCTTGAGCTCGACCATGGTTCTTTCTTTAACCTCGGCATCGCTCAGTTCGATCGCCTCAGGAGTCGTGGCGCCCCCCATCATGGAACGCAGCATGACGTGGCCTTCCGGAGCACGTTGCGGGAAGATGCTCGAATCCCATAGCGTACCAAGGATATTACAGCCCTCTTTCTTCGGGATCAGGTAACCAAAACCATCCAGGTCACGAGCCACTTTTTCCTGCTCATAACCGAAACAGATCACGTTCATCGGTGCGTAGGGAATGGCACCAAGAAGTTCAGACAATTCACCGTCAACCGACCAAGTCAGCTCTTTGAGGACATGGGCCGGTGCGGCAGAAACAACAACATCGGTATCGTAGTTAGAACCGTCAGCCAGGCGTAGCTCCCAGCCACCATCGATCTTTTTCAAACCTGCAACAGCCTGACCGGTCCGGACCTCACCTTTAAGACCCTTGACCGTGCCATCAGTCAGCTCCTGAATACCACCAACAAAAGAGGTCAGTACGCCGCCCGGTCCGGCGGCACTGGCGACCTGCTTGCCGGCTTTAACTTCGGCCTTCTTTTTCTTGGCCAACAGCATCATGGCTCTGAGAAGGCCGCCATACTCCTGTTCCAGTTCGTGAATGCGTGGGAAGCAACTCTTCAGGCTCATAGTCTCCGGATTGCCGGCAAAGATCCCCGAGACCATTGGCCCGATCAATTTGTCGAGGGCTTCTGCGCCAAGGCGACGACGGGCAAAATCAGCCAGGGTTTCATCAACGCCATCGGTGCGCTTGGGTTTGATGAACTCCTGGGCCAGACGAATCTTGCCCGGCCAGCTGATCAATTTCGACTGCAAGAACATCGGTCCGTTTTCCGGCAGGCGGTTGAGGATTCCGCCACTGTAGATGAATCGCTTGCGGGCGTTATCATTGGAACGCTCAAGCTGATCCCGAATACCAAGCTGATCACACAACTCCAGAGTCATCGGTTTGCTATCAAGAAAGCCGTTCGGGCCCCATTCGCAGAGATAACCCTCTTCCTTGATACTCCAGATTTTGCCACCGGTTCTCTCCTCTCGCTCGAAAACCGTGACCTCGACATCCAGACCGGCTTCACCGGCAAGACGCTCGATTGTAAAGGCAGTACTCAAGCCGGAGATACCGGCACCAATGATTGCAATTTTTTTCATAATTAACTCCGGAAATCGGGTTAAGGGTCCGGGGCCAAAGGCAAACGGAAACCATTCACCCTGAGCCCTTACCCCTGAACCTCCCTTTAATGTCCTATCGAGCCAAAATATCCCATATTCGGTTTATCCAGTTGCGCAACAACATTCTTCAACCCGGCCGCCAAGTTCGGATATCTCAAGGTGACACCAAGTTGATCGATCATCTTACGGTTATCCATGCGCCGGGTCTCCGTAAGGTAAGAAAGCATAATCGGATTCATGACACGCTTCGCTTCTTCCATATCAACCTGCGGCAAAAGTGGCAGGTCAAGCAACCCAGAGACAAGGTTGAAATATTGTGTCATGGTTCCCGGCTGGCCGTCACTGACATTAAAAATATCACCATCAGCGGCTTTTTCAGCGGCTTTCACGCAGACGACAGCCAGATCATCGGCATGGATGCGATTGGTCGGTGGCGATTCTGCCTCTCGCAGCACCGGGTGCCCTTGCTGAATCCTCGCCAGAGGGAGGCGACCGGGGCCATAGATGCCGGTCACCCGGAGGATAACAACCGGGACCGAGTGCTCCCGTCCCCACTCCTGCAAGGTGGTTTCGGCATCAACGCGACGCTGCGCGCGGCTGGTCTGAGGATTCAGGGGCGTCTCCTCGGTGACCCATTCGCCACCACAATCACCATACACGCCGCTGGTGCTCATATAAACCACTTTGTCTGGCAACAGCCCGGCATCGACAGCCTGACAAAAGCTGCGCATGCGGCTATCGAAAGGACCGCCCCCGGTCGGAGGGGCAAAATAGTAAATCAGCTTCCCGCCTGTCGGCAAATCGTTCAGTGAGGTTAAATCATCCAGGGTTCCCATGACAGGCTCGATGCCATGGCCAAGCAAGCGCTCAGCACCCTCTTCGGAACGAACCAGCCCGGAGACTTTCCGCCCAGCCTGCTTCTCCAACTGGGCGACTCGAACGCCGATATCACCGCAGCCGACAATCAGGATGTCAGGTAATGAGTTTGAGTTTTTCATAGTCACTTATTCGTTAAGGGTAAAGGGGTCTGGATTCTGGGCTTTCTTCCTTAGATTCTGTGCCCTTAACCCTGCTCCAAGTTCAAAGCGATTTTCCTACAATCTCTCTCACATCCGTGGAGAGATTCTCCTGAAGCTGAATACGCTCCAACTGAACTTTCATCATGTCCTGACGCTCACTGTCGTAACGCCGCCAACGACTTAAAGGAGAAACCAGCCTGGCGGCAACCTGGGGGTTGAGTATGTCGAGCTCAATCACCCGGTCAGCTAAAAAAACGTACCCGGCACCAGACAGGTCATGGAATCGAACCGGGTTGCCCTGGGCAAAAGCACCAACCAGGGAACGCACCCGGTTCGGGTTGCGCATGGTAAAGTCCGGGTGCGCCATCAACGTCTCTATTTCAGTGAGAGTTTCCGATTGCGGCGAGGTTGCCTGCAAGGTGAACCATTTATCAACCACCAGGGGGTCGGTCTCAAATTGATGGTAGAAAGCAGCAAGAGCTTCTTCCCAACGAGGCAATCGATTATGGACCAGGCAGGTCAGCGCCGCCATACGGTCCGTCATATTGTCCGCATCAACAAAACGATCGAAGCAGTTCTGCTGTATAGAGGGGGTATCGAGCAAGGCCAGATAACCGAGGCAGAGATTCTTCAGGCTGCGGCGACCGATCGCCTGCGAGTTCAAGGAATAGAGGCCATTATCCTGCATTGCTCCGAGAACCGCGGTCAATTCCTCTTTTAACTCCAACGCCAGAGTTTTACGCAAAGTTTGACGGGCAGCATGAATCGCACCCGGGTCAGCCACGCCCATGGCTTCGGCAAGTTCCACTTCGCCCGGCAGGGTCAAGGCGAGAGACAAGAGTGCAGGATCAGCCTCCCGGTCCTGCAGCGCAGAACGGAACGCTGCAAGAAAATCTCCGGGGACCTCTGCTGCCCGTTTTGCCCTGATATCACCAACCATCTCCAGAAGAAGATCAGTCGCCAGTCGCTGTCCAGCCTCCCAGCGATTAAAAGCGTCGCTGTCGTAGGCAAAGAGGAAAGTCAGATCCTCTCTGTCGTAGGCATAATGAACCTTAACGGGAGCAGAGAAATCTCGCAGCAGTGAAGGCACGGGCGCAACAGAGAGGTTGACAAAGGTGAAGGTCTGTTCAGCCTCGGTAAGTTCAAGGGTTCGTGAGCCAACTTGTGCTTTTTTCTCATGGTCAAGTTGCAGAGGCAGGTCCTGGCCATCGGGGCCCAGCAGACCGACCCGTAAAGGAATCAGGAAAGGCTGCTTTGCCGACTGTTCGGGTGTCTCGGCACAAGACTGGCGCACCGTCAGGCAGAAGGTCTTGGCTTCGTCATCGTAGCGACCCTCGATATCGAGAACCGGCGTGCCGGCCTGGCTGTACCAACGCTTGAATTGATTCAAGTCCGTACCGGTCGCATCCGCCATCGCCGCGAGGAAATCATCAGTGGTCACCGCTTGGCCGTCATGCCGCTCAAAGTAGAGTTTCATGCCCCGCTGAAAGCCTTCTTTGCCAAGCAGGGTCTGGTACATACGAATCACTTCGGCGCCCTTATTATAGACCGTCGCCGTATAGAAGTTGTTGATCTCGATATATGATTCGGGACGCACGGGATGAGACATCGGCCCGGCGTCTTCGGGAAATTGAAAATTGCGCAACAGCCGAACTTCGCCGATCCGCTTGACCGCCCGCGAACCCATGTCGGCGGAAAATTCCTGATCACGGAAGACCGTCAAGCCTTCCTTGAGGCTGAGCTGGAACCAGTCACGGCAGGTGACTCGGTTGCCTGTCCAGTTATGGAAATACTCGTGACCGATCACACCTTCAATGCCCTGGAAATCGACATCTGTTGCTGTCTCAGCTTTAGCCAGAACGTACTTGGAGTTAAAGACATTCAGCCCCTTGTTCTCCATCGCCCCCATGTTGAAGTCATCAACCGCGACCACCTTGTACTCATCGAGGTCATATTCCAGGCCGAAGACCTCTTCGTCCCAGCGCATGGCGTTTTTCAGCGAAAGCATGGCATGCTCGCACTTATAGCGATTCCGCTCCTCGACAAAGATCTGCAGGCTGACCTTGCGCCCCGACATGGTGACGAAGCTATCGTCTATAGCCGTGAGTTTGCCTGCCACCATGGCAAACAAATAACTCGGTTTCGGGAAGGGGTCTTCGAATCTGGCATAGTGGCGGCCGTCATCAAGGTGTCCTGACTCAATCAGGTTGCCGTTGGCAAGCAGCACAGGGGTGGTTTCCAGCTCACCAACCAAGGTCGTGGTAAAGCGCGCCATAACATCAGGACGATCCGGATAGAAAGTGATTTTTCGAAAGCCCTGGGCCTCGCACTGGGTACAGAAAATCTCGCTGGCGCGATACAACCCCTCCAACGCGGTATTGCCATCGGGGTTAATCTCGACCAGCGTCTCCAGGACAAAACGTTCCGGCACAACCGGAATCGTCAGGCCTTCGCTATCAACCTGGTACTCACCGGCAGTCAACTCCCGACCATCGAGCTTTATGGACAGCAGCTCAAGCTGCCGGCCATAAAGATGGAGACCTGCCCGTTTTTCTGAGCAATCCGGGTTAGCTTTAATTTGAATAGTCGTGCAAACTTTGGTTTGCGCAGGTGAGAGTTCTATATGTAGATCGACCGTTTCAACCAGGTATGACGGTGGCCGATAATCTTTAAGATAAATGGTTTGCAGTTTCGATTTCATTCAAGACCTGTGCTTTCTTTCAGATTGTCTTCTGAAGATACCTCAATTTGAGACTTCAGGCAAAGGGCAATCCCCTGAAAACACTGGCACAGAAGGATTATCTTGGAACAATGCTTGCTTGAAATGAGGGAATCACCTTTCAATCGCTTTTGCCAACGCCAGATGAGGACTATTTATGTCTCCTGCAACGCAAAAAGTCGTGAAATGGCCACTGCTCTTCATACTGTTCACATTCGTTGTCGCTTGCACGGGGAAACAGCAACTAACAGTACAAGAGTCTTCTATAACGACCGATCAGAAACCGTCGATCTCCCCGGAAAAAGCGATTGAAAGTCCAGGCACACAGGCGCTTGACGTCGCCCGCAAAATGCTAGGCAGCCCTTACCGTTACGGCGGGACGGACCCGAAAGGCTTCGACTGCAGCGGCCTGGTACGATATGCGTTCAGCCAGAGCGGGGTAGAGCTACCCCGCACCTCGAGGGAAATTTTTCGCGCCAGTCAGAGAATTGACCCAGAAAAGATCGAACCCGGCGACCTGGTCTTTTTTACCCTCTCAGCAAACAAGATTTCCCATGTCGGCATCTACGCGGGGCAGAGCCGCTTCATCCATTCACCTTCTTCGGGTAAGGGGGTCAGCTATGCCAGCATGGCAAATCCTTACTGGCAGAGACGCTTGATAGCCGCCGGGAGATTTTGACTTTTCTAGTTATCCACTTCGCTCAAGTGAGGGTCATTCAGAGAAAACCTTTCACCACAGAGACACAGAGGGCACAGATAAATCAAAAAAATCAGGTGTTCTCTGTGCTCTCTGTGTCTCTAGCGAGTGAAACGAACGGGAGGTAAAGAAAATTATTAATTCTAAAAATAGCTATTGGATCCTGAAGTAGATAACCAGATCAAATTTAATGAAATCAAGGCACATCATGACCCGCCAGCGATAAAAATCTGCTTGGGGAGGCTTGGTAAAAACGCCTCCTAAGCCAGCCAAAGGCTGCCCTACAACGCACTTTTCCTAATAATCTCTAATACTTAAAAAGAGCATAAAAAAACCTGTCTCACCTGACAATAAGCACATAAATTTCAAGCGAAGGCCCCTGCAGAAAATTTCTCATATTCTAATCAATTTCAGTTTGCCAAACATTATGTAGTAGAGTAGAATAGCTTCCGCTACAATATATAGTGCTTTATGCGCAGCGCCGGACTATCGTCCAAACTGCTTAAACAAGGGCTTCCAGCCGACCTGAGGGGCGATGGGGGACAAACGAGGGGATCAGAAATGGCAGGCAATGTGATTAAGAAACCGATTGAAACGACAGAAATCCCCTGGCAGGAAGCTTCACTGGACATCTGGGACAGCAAATACCGGCTCAAAGATGCAACAGGCAAACCTGTCGACGCGGATCTGCACGCAACTTTTGTGCGTGTCGCCAAAGCGCTGTCTCTCGTTGAAGAAGACGAGACAAAACAAAACCACTGGTACGAACGATTTCTGTGGGCATTAGAAAACGGCGCTATCCCTGCCGGACGCATCACGTCTAACGCAGGGGCTCTCGAACACAAGCCTGCCACATCGACCATCAACTGTACTGTTTCGGCAACAGTAGAGGACTCGATGGATCAGATTCTGGGCAAGGTTCATGAAGCCGGCCTGACGCTCAAAGCGGGCTGCGGCATCGGTTACGATTTCTCAACGCTGCGTCCACGCAACGCCTTTGTCAACGGCGCCGGAGCTAACACCTCCGGGCCGCTGTCTTTCATGGACATCTACGACAGCATGTGTCGTACCGTCGCTTCAGCCGGCGGCCGTCGTGGCGCCCAGATGGCGACCTTCGACATCTCTCATCCCGATGTTGTTGATTTTATCAAGGCCAAGCGAGAAGATGGTCGCCTGCGCCAGTTCAACCTTTCTCTTCTGATCACCAACGAATTCGTAGAAGCGGTAAAGCAGGATCAGGAATGGCCGCTCTGCTTTCCTCTGACGGCCAAGGAACTGGCACGCGACGGACTGGACCTGAAGGACCCGTCACAAGTTCTCTGGAAGGACTGGCCCGTCAAGGAGGACTATGTGCAGAACGATGTCGGCGAAGTCGCCTGCAAGATTTATCGTACTATCCGCGCCAAGCAGTTGTGGAATGTGATTATGGCATCCACCTACGATTTCGCCGAGCCTGGCTTCATCCTCATCGACAAGGTCAATGAGATGAACAACAACTGGTTCTGCGAAGAGATCCGTGCGACCAACCCCTGCGGTGAGCAACCCTTGCCTCCCTACGGCTCCTGCCTGCTCGGTTCGATTAACCTGACCCGTTTTGTTGACCAGCCCTTTACCCCTGAAGCGAGCTTTAACTGGGAGCACTTCCGCGAGGTTGTCGCTGTTTTCACCCGCATGCTGGACAACGTCGTCGAGATCAACGGTCTGCCACTACAACAGCAACAAGACGAGATCTTTGGCAAGCGTCGTCACGGTCTCGGTTATTTGGGGCTCGGCTCGACAATCACCCTGCTCGGCATGAAATATGGTGATGCCGACGCCGTAGCCTTCACAGAAGAGGTCACCCTGCAGATGGCGCTGGCCGGTTGGCAGCAGGCGGTGGCCCTGGCAAAAGAAAAAGGCACCGCACCGGCTCTCAAGGAAGAATACGAAGTCACTGCCGAGATGCTGCGCAAGCGTCCCGAAATGGCAGCGGACGGCATCAAACTTGGTCAACGTGTGCCTGGGCGGATCTTACACACCCGCTACAGCCGTTACATGCAACAGCTCGCTAAAAAAGCTCCAGAGCTGGTCGACGAACTGGCTGAAGTTGGAGCGCGATTCACCCATCACAGTTCCATTGCACCTACCGGCACGATTTCCCTGTCCATTGCCAACAATGCCTCCAACGGCATTGAACCCAGCTTCGCCCACCACTATTCGCGCAACCTGATCCGCCAGGGCAAAAAGAGCAAAGAGAAGATCGATGTCTTTTCCTATGAGCTGCTGGCGTATCGTGAACTGATCAACCCTAATGCCATGCCTGACAGCAAAAAACCGGAAGAGCGTCTACCGGACAACTTCATCACCTCGGAAGATGTCACGCCGAAGCAGCACGTCGACATTCAGGCCGCTGCGCAGAAATGGATTGACTCTTCCATTTCCAAGACCGCAAATGTCCCCAGTGATTACCCTTACGAGGATTTTCAGGACATCTACATGTATGCCTACGAACAGGGCTTGAAGGGCTGCACGACCTTCCGCTACAACCCGGAAGCCTTCCAGGGCGTATTGGTCAAGGATAAGGACCTGGCGGACACGATCTACCAGTTCACGCTGGACGACGGCACAGTGCTCGAAGTCCGTGGCAACGAAAACGTCGAATACGACAATGAGACCCATTCAGCGGCGAACCTGTACGACGCGCTCAAAGAAGGCTATTACGGTAAGCTGTAAATTTTAAGGAAGAAAAAAGATGGCTAAAAAAATTGAACAGAAGATTGTTGGCTACGAAGTCGTTAACCTCGACGAGCAGCGCAAGAAGGCCGCCAAGGATGAGAAAAACCAGATTGAGGACATGCACGAGAACGTTAAACGTCCTGAAATGCTGGTGGGGGCCACTTACAAAATCAAGACCCCGCAGAGTGAGCATGCCCTCTATGTCACCATCAATGACATGGTATTGAACCATGGCACCAAGCACGAAGTTCGCCAGCCTTTCGAGATTTTCATCAACTCGAAAAATATGGACCATTTTCAGTGGGTGGTTGCCCTGACCCGGGTTATGTCAGCGGTCTTTCGCAAAGGTGGCGACGTCACCTTTCTGGTCGATGAGATGAAAGCGGTCTTCGACCCTCAAGGCGGCTACTTCAAACCAGGCGGCGGTGGCTTTATGCCCTCGATCGTAGCTGAGATTGGTCACGCCCTGGAAAGCCACATGAAGATGATCGGCCTGATCAAGGAAGAGAAAATGCCCGCAGCCCAGAGAGAGATGATTCTGGCCAAGCGTGCCGAATACGACAATCTCAAGGGGGAAGCCAAAGGTGAAGATAGCGGCAACTTCCCTGCAGACGCCAAGCTGTGCGCCAAGTGCGTCGCCAAGGCTGTCATCATCATGGACGGCTGCCTGACCTGCCTGAACTGCGGCGACTCCAAGTGTGGTTAAAAGCAAAGACCCCTGAAGCAAAAAACGTTTTAACGCAAAGAAGCAACGGGCGCAGAGAAAGCTGCTATTCTCTGCGCCTCTGCGTCTCTGCGTTGAGAGAAGGTCTTTGCCTTTCCTTGAGGAGAAGATCATGACGAGTTCGAACTGGGACGTTCGCTGGATGGCCCTAGCTCAATTTATCGCGACCTGGAGCAAAGACCGGGGTCGCAAGGTGGGCGCCGTGATTGTCGGCCCCGACAATGAGATCCGCTCAACCGGCTACAACGGAATTCCCCGCGGCGTTAACGACGATGTTGAAGAACGCCATGAAGCCAGCAACGGCGAGAAGTACCTGTGGGTCTCTCATGCGGAGCGCAATGCTATCTATAATGCCGCGATGCTCGGCGTTTCAACTAAAAACTGTACTCTCTACATCCCCTGGTATCCTTGTATCGAATGTGCCAAAGCCATCGTACAAGCAGGAATCAGCACAATTGTCTGCTTCGAACCCGACCTTGCAGACAGCAACTGGGGACAAGGGTTTGAAAGGTCGCTTATTGTTCTTGGCGAAGGCAATGTTGTGACTAGAATCATTGATCAGAAGAACTATCTGAAAGAGGTTATTGACAAGGAATTTCTGGTTGGGAATGTGCCTGTTGGCCCCTGCGCATAAAGATTTCTGCCATCGGAACAGATAGCAATAAAGCTTCGGCTCACTCCTTCAGAACAACAAGACAAAATCAAAGTCACCCTCACGCAGAGGCGCGGAGAGCGCAGAGAAAGACTGCTCATAGGAAAGCTTTGTCCGTTTATTTCTTACTCTGCGCTCTCTACATCTCAAGAGAGCAATGCGAACGGGCGTGAGTCAGGCCGCTTGCTTTTTATCAGCCAAGGCCGCCTCTTTCACCCAGAACCAGAAGCTTTTTTTGCGACAATCCCCCCGAATTTCTCGCCATCGATAGAGAATCTCTCATGCGTCCCCTCCCCGATCAGGTCTTGCTCATCCCTGGCAACGATCGACCACTTGGTTCTTGGGCCGTTGACTTCAAGCAAGGTCACTTCGACATTGACCTCCATCCCGGGTGGTGTTGCTGCAGTATGAGTCACGCAGATATTTGTGCCAAGACTGATCTCACCTTCATTCATGTAGGGTCGCAATGCTTCCATACACGTCCACTCCATAAGGCCGACCATAAACGCGGTGGCGAAAACCGGCGGCATTGACTGGAAAAGATCTGATTCCTGAAAGACGTAGGGTACGGTTTTGTCATTGGGAACCTTATAACTATGGCTGAAGGTCAGGCCCTTTTGCAGCGTTTCTTTCATAGCAACTCCTAAAATTTGCAGTTGATTGATCCTGTTTTGATTATCAATAATCCTAGCGCGTTTTCCGCATCTATCAACAGGAGAAAAGAAGACCACAGCGTTCCCCTTGATTGCCCTTGACTCTCCAAGGGCGGCAAGTCAGAATAACCGCCAAATCAACAGGAAACGAATAGACGACGATGCTCTACACTCCCGCATTCTGGGCCATGGCACTGGCCAACCTCTGCCATACAGCCAGTTTCAGCGCTTTCTTTCTCTTACCGCTCTACATTCTCGAGCACGGTGGCAACCAGGGTGACATTGGAGTGGTCATGGGTATTTTTGCCCTGGCCTCGGCTATCAGTCGCCCCTGGGTCGCGGAGATGATCGACCGCATAGGTCGCAAGCGCAGTTACACCCTGGGCAGCATCCTCATGCTCGCCTCGCCCTTCTTGTATCTCGGCATTCAAGACCCTCTTGGCTCGGCCTACCTGCCTTTTTTACTCTTGAGAGCCTTGCATGGTGTCGGACTGGCCATCTGCTTTACATCCGTGTTCACCTTTATGGCTGACATACTTCCTCAAGATCGACTTAACGAGGGCATCGGCATGTTCGGCATCTCCGGTTTGATCGGCATTGCCATAGGTCCGATCTTAGCGGAAATCATGCTTGAACATTTCGGTTTTGCTGGTCTCTTTATTGTGGCTGGCATCCTGTCTGGCATTTCCCTGATCATTCATCAACCCCTTAAGGAGAGTGCCCCTACAGGAGAGGAAGAAAGCGACCTCACCACCTTCTTCGGACTCTTCAGGCGGGAGAAGTTTATCGTCGTAGGCCTCATCTCTCTGCTGTTCGGAGTCGGCCTTGCTGGGTCAGGAAACTTCGTTGCACCCCTGGCAGAAGAACGCAACCTCGGCTTTATTTCGGCTTACTTTTTCTGTTATTCGGGTGGAGCGATCACAATACGCTTCGTCAACGGCTGGCTCTCTGGAAAGTTCGGTGAAAACCGTATTCTTCCATGCAGTATTGTGCTCTACATGGCCGGGCTCTTGCTGTTACCCTTGGCCTACAATCAAGAAGTACTCTGCGTCGCAGGAATCCTGTCCGGAATCGGTCATGGCCTGCTTTTCCCCCTTCTGAACACCATGGCTGTACGTGACGAGAGTGCTTCAATCCGCGGCAAAGCAACAGGAATCTTTACCGGCGGAATTGATTCGGGAATCTTTGCAGGATCATTGATATTGGGCTATATTGGCGATTGGTTTGGACTCAACGTCCTCTTTCTCTGCGCCGGCTTAAGCATGACGATCGCACTGATCATTTTCCGATTTCGCAGACCGGACTCTTGCAACTGAAAAAGAAGGTACCATGGACAAGATCAAGGGGTTTTACCAAGGAACAGAATATCGCTCCCCCGAACGTAAGATAGGCTTTCTGAGCAAATTGCTGCCAACGCTCTCTTTCTACATCAGGGCGATTTCAATCGTATACAAGGCAAGCTCAGCAGCCAAACGTGGCAGTTACGACTCTATTGACTGGCATAACAGCAGCGCAGCCACCGTCGAAGCTCTGGAGAAAACCGGCTGCCACTTTGAAGTGACCGGTATTGAGCATATCCAGGGCATCGATCGCCCCATCATTTTTATCGGCAACCACATGAGCACCCTCGAAACCTTTGTGCTGCCATCGCTGATTATGCCGCAGAGCCGTGATCTCGACTATGTTATCAAGCGCAGTCTGGTTGAATATCCGATCTTCGGCAATATTGTAAAAACCAGGGATCCTGTCGTCGTTGACCGGGTCAATCCTCGCGATGACCTCAAGGTTGTCATGGAAGAAGGGGCTAAACGCCTGGCACAGGGACGCAATCTGATAATCTTTCCCCAGCACACGCGAACGGTTGACTTCGACCCGAAGAAATTTAACAGCATCGGTGTCAAGCTTGCTCAAAGAACCGGGGCCATTGTTATTCCCGTCGCGCTTCTGACATGGGCCTGGTCAGCGGGCAAAATGGTCAAGGATTTCGGGCCGATCATTCCTTCCCGAACGATTCACTTTGCTTTTGGTGAGCCGATGGAAATAACGGGCAAAGGGCAAGAGG
This sequence comes from Desulfuromonadales bacterium, assembly GCA_029859485.1. Classification (GTDB taxonomy): domain Bacteria; phylum Desulfobacterota; class Desulfuromonadia; order Desulfuromonadales; family BM103; genus M0040. The sequence goes on from JAOUDB010000016.1 coordinate 13,753, forward strand.
AGCAGCAGCGTATTGTTGACTTCATTCAAAGCCATCTCAAGAGATGGCGAGCAGAGGCCTAAAGCCAAACGCGACAGATCTTCTCACATTCAAAACCGGGACAACACCTTTCATGGCCAATCCTTTTGTGACGCTCTTGACGTTCCGCCAAGCCGTCACTATATTGACCAGCCAAAGAACATTCACCAAGGAAAAATCATGGCCTCAGATTACTATGCTGTGCTCGGTATCGAGAAAAACGCAACTGCCGACCAGATAAAAAAAGCCTACCGTAAACTGGCACTGAAATATCATCCCGACAAAAACCCGGATGACAAAAAGGCTGAGGAACGCTTCAAGGAAATTTCCGAAGCCTATGCGGTCCTCTCTGATGCTGAGAAGAAGCAGCAATACGACCAGTATGGCGACGCGGCCTTCCATCAGCGCTTTTCTCAGGAAGATATTTTCCGCAATGCAGACTTCGGAGACATCTTTCGTGAGTTCGGCTTCGGTGGTGGTGGAGAAGACGTCTTCAGCCAATTATTCGGTGGTAAAGGGGGACATCACCGCCCCCGACCCAGAAAGGGCCAGGACTACCTGATGCGAATCACGATCCCGTTTCGCCAGGCAATCCTCGGCGGAGAAAGACGGGTCGATCTCGAGCGCAACGGTCAGAATGAGCAGTTGCAGGTGCGTATTCCGCCCGGAGTAGAACCAGGACAGAGGCTGCGAATCTCCGGCAAAGGTGCGGCAAGCCCGAACGGCGGGCCGAACGGCGACCTGATGTTGGAGATCAACGTCAGCAAAGACACCCGTTTTCGCCGCGAGGACAAAAACCTTTACACAACCGTCAAAATTCCTTTCAGCGGGGCATGTCTCGGCACCACGGTCACCGTAGAAACGCTTGAGGATAGTAAGCGCATCAAAGTGAAGCCAGGCACACAGAATGGCAGCAAGATCAGGCTCAAAGGCTTCGGCGTCCCTGGCCGGGCGGGGAAAACAAACGGTGACCTCTATGCTGTCATTGACATTGAGGTACCACAGTTGCTGAGCGAGGAGCAGAAGGTGTTAATAGAGAAGCTTCGCGATGATGGTTTATAAGAAGGGTTTTAGTTCGTAACGTGAAAAAAGAACAGGAGCAAAACTAACGGCCAGGGCAAATATGCCCTGGCCGTTAGTTTTGGTTTCTGTTTTTCTCTTAACCGGCAGCGAGGCCCGTTCACATCTAGCAGCGTATGGGCTTGTGTAAGTAAGCAGCCTTCGAGAAGTCGCTATTTATTGACAACCTCCATTCTGGTCAGTTTATTGCCAATTAGCGCGGCGGCGATAACCAGTGAGGAAGAGATTCCGATCATGATAATGCCGAGCGCCGACAGTTCACCCCACAACCCGTCTTCAGCGAAATGCAAAATCTGCACGGCCAGAACTTCAGTTCCGGGCCGGGAAAGAACAACAGAAAGGGTCAGCTCGCGGAGAAACATACTTGCCATGAGAATCCAGCCGGAAACGATCCCGGGGATCAACAGTGGGATAACGATGCGGCGCATGGTATAGAAGGGACTGGCTCCACAAACCCGGGAAGATTCCTCCAGGTGGCTATGGATCTGGACAAAAGCGCTGGAGATCGGTCTGATCCCGTAGGGCAGATAAGTGGCAATATAGCCGATCAACAAGGCCGTGATCGTCCCATAGAGTGGCGTTCGCACGAAAAACCACATGAACCCGACACCGATGACGATGCCGGGGAAGGAAAATGACAGAAAACTGAGCGATTCAAGAAGCCCTGATGCGGTCGAACGGACCTTGACAATCACGTACGAGACAAAGATCGACAGAACAGTACCGAGGGTCGCACCGACGACCCCGAGGAACAGACTATTCTTCAACGACAGCAGCGAGATCGGATCGCGGAGCACCCCAACCCAGTTATCCCAGGACATCATCGAAAACGCTTTGGCACTTGGAACCATCGAATAGGGGAGCATGGAGGTGTAGAAGAGTACCAGTACCGGCAGCAGGATCAGGATAAAGGAAAGAAACCCCACCACGACGAACAGCGGGTACCTGGCATTTTTCAGTTTGATCAAGGTCGGCTTGAAGCCACGGCTGGAAATTGTCACGAACTTGCTGCTCTCAGCGGTTAAATAGCGATAGACGTAGATCAGGGTGATTGACGCGGCTAGCGCGCTCATGCCGATCGCCGCCGCCTTGCCAAAATCTGCGGCAAAGCCGCTGGATACGTTTCTGTATATATGCGTGGAAAGAACGTAGATGCGACCCGGCATGCCGATCACCGAGGGAACGGCAAAAGAAGCGAGGCTACGCACAATGACCAGGATTGCCGAAGCCAGTATGGCAGGCCGCAAGACCGGCAGGGTCACCTTAAACAAGGTCCGCAGGTTGGAGGCGCCACATACCTTGGAGGATTCTTCCAGCGAGACATCGAAGGCGCTCATGGCCGGCGCGATAATCAGGTAAGCGATCGGCAGATCGAGCAAACCTTCAACCAGGATCATCCCCGGCAGGGAATAGATGTTGAACCAGGCGCTCTGAAGACCGAACAGATCGATGAACAACTTGTTGAGGATGCCGTTACTTGGATTCAGCAGCAACACCCAGCTGACTGAAAACAGGATGTGCGGAATCATCATTGGGATAATCGAGATGATCTTAAAAATAAACTTGAACGGCAAATCGGTTCGGGTGTTGACGTAGGCCAGGAACAGCGCCAGCAGGGTCGCCAGCAACGCCGACCCCCCGGTAAAGACAAAGGTATTCCACAAAATGGCGGCAAAATCTGGATCGGTGTAGGCTTCGACATACTTGCTGACAGTGAACTGCCCGAAGGAAACGAAATCCTGGGAGAAACTGCCCAGCAGCAGCATGACCACCGGACAGAGCGTCAAGAAACCAACGATGATGATCAGGGTTGTGGTCAGAGTCGGTTTTTTAAACATGAACGCCCCTATACCGAAAGTAGAAAACAGTGATCAGGGTCGAAAGAGATGGTGATGGTGTCCCCTTCTACAATATCTGCTGTTGGATCGATGGTGGTGGTTAGCAACGTTTCTCCGACCCGTATTTCGCCCTCGTAGGCCTCACCGATGAAGATCAGTGACTCCATCTTGCCGCTGAAGAGATTATGCCCCTCTGCAACCTGTTTTGGGGCCAGGCGGATAAATTCGGGCCGGACGCAGAGCATAGCCTCCTCTCCGACCGCAATATTCTGGCTGTTGAGAGCCACGAGCGACCCAATCTCCGAGGTAAAAACAGCGTGTTCTCCTTGATGTTTGGCGATCTTGCCTTTGATCAAGTTGGCGCGACCGATAAAATCCGCCACGAACCTGTCATCTGAGTTGAAATAGATCTTCTTCGGATCACCCAGTTCAACGATTTTGCCGGCCCGCATAACCGCTATCAGGTCAGAGAGCGCCAAAGCCTCAATCCGGTCATGGGTGACATAGACCGCGGTAATCTGCAGTTCGCTGAGGAAGCTGCGTAGCTCTTTACGTGTCTCTTCGCGAAGCTTCGCATCCAAGTTGCTCAGGGGCTCGTCAAAAAGGATCACCTTCGGCTCTGCCACCAGCGCGCGCGCCAGGGCGACCCTTTGCTGCTGGCCCCCGCTCAGTTTAGTTGCCGGCCGGTTCTCATAGCCATCCAGCTGGACAAAATTTAGCGCCTTGGCAACTTTTTCACGAATCTCGGTTTGAGAGGTCTTGCTGGTTTGCAGCGGGTAGGCCACATTGTCGA
>JAOUDB010000206.1 GCA_029859485.1 Desulfuromonadales bacterium
AACGCGGTCAAACTCAACGATGCCGCAATGCAAACGATCTTCGTCAGTCGAAGAGACTTCAGCCAGACGTACCGGGTTGCTTTCTGAGCGCAGAGGAACGATCTTGCCGCCCTTTTTAGCGACAGTCACAGTCTCTTCAACCAGGGAATTCCATTGACCACAATCAGGGCATTTTCCGAGCCACTTGGGGCTTTGTAACCCGCACTGCTGACAGCTGTAGATCGTCTTCTGTTTCAAGGGGAGCCTCATTGGTTTGCAAAGGAGCCTATTTTAGGCGTCCCGGTTATGAGTGTCAACGAAAGTTGCCATTGCTTTAGAAGTGTTACATCAATATAAACTCTACTTTTGGGTGACTTTTTGTTTGCTTTTTCGTGCGTACAAAAGCTAAAGCACCGTTTGGGCGCGCAACACTGGATTGTGGGCAGACCGAGGCAAGGAGGGGACGCTTTGCTATAAAGTGCGGGGGGCCAACAAAAAGGGGCCGAAGCATTACTGCCCCGGCCCTTTCCCAATATAACAATTCCTGTTTACTGAAACTTCAAACGCAAAGGCTCTGAAATTCTGCCGCGGCCATAGAAGTTAGGGCTGTTCTCAATATGAGGCCTGCCGTAGAGACTGAAAATCGAAACACCGAAAAGGTAATCCTTGCCCGAGGCCGGCTCAAACTGCAGGTCATCGTCATGACCGGTATTCAAAGCACGGGCATATTCAACCGTACGGAAACCACCTTTCCAGGTGCCCTTGGCATGCACATCAGCCCGGCTTCCTTCAGGTGTGGAGGCAGGATAACGATCCACTAGGTCACCTTGGTACTCGGTGAGCGTTTTAAGTTCTTTGTAGGCAGCCTTGCCGGCATCGCTGTAACGACCCAGGTGGCGTGCTTTGCCACTCGTGCTGGTTAACTCAGTCGATTTCTTTATGGGCTGTGCAGCTAAGACCTGGGACTTATCGTCAGCATAACCGGCAGGATTGGTTCGATTCGCTTTCCAATACCAGACATCTGCTCGATAATCGTCATCAGAAAAATTAGACAAATTTACATCATGATCCATCATATTCCACTTGAATACGAAGGTATCCTCACGATGTAAACCTGACTCATATTTTTTCTCGGCAGTGTTCCAAACCCAGGGCTTGTGCAAAAAGTTCTCGGCGGAATCGGGGAATTGCACCAGAAAAAAAACCTGGTCTTCAGTATAAACAGAACGGATCAAAATATTTGTTCCCGAGGCGGAATCTTTTACTGTTACCGGCTTCACCTTTGCCCATACAGCATCCTGGCCAGCGCCATCAACCTCAGGAGCTTTTTGAACCTTCACTGATGGAATTTCAAGTTCGGCAGCAGCCACTCCCAACAGAGGGAAGAGGCAAACCATAAAAGAACAAACCAGAAGCTTTCCGAAATACCACATTTTTAAATCTCCTGTTATTTAAGATTGGTGACTTTGCAACGCCTTAATTTTTACACAATTCTTTACAAATCAACGACTCCTGAAATGTAATTTAATAGACCAAGAGTTACTTCAATGCATAGACCTAAAGCAAGTTTTTCATGCAAAAAATTGCGAATACACTGAAGACAGTGTCTCAAAAACCAACAAAGGGGATTTTTTTACATTTTTTTTAAAAAAAACCTCACACCCAAAACCCTTTACCCAACTGGCCTTCCGAAGCTCTTTCTCTTTTAAAAACGGTATTTTACAAAAAACACCCTATTGACGAGAACAACAAGTGGTCTTACCATTACCTCACAACTTAACCACAGTCTTCGTTAATCTTCGAATTCTGTGAACTTTAAAAATGAGGCAAAACCATGACTATCCTACCATTAATGATGACTAAAGCTGCAAAAGCCCTTTTCCAGAGTCTCCGCAAAACCACCTATGATGATATGGCTCATCAGGCGTCTGACTGGATCCCCGAAGAAGCCCGCATAGAATCATCTGTTCGCGAAAAGCAGCCCATCAAGCTTGATTTTGCAGTGCCTAAGAAGAATCGCCTGGCCTGGATTCGCCGGTCCATTCAGCACCTGCCTCAATAAGTAAAGATGATTTTCATACAAAAAAGGCAATGCCGTGCGGCATCGCCTTTTTTAATCAAGCCTGCTTATCAAAACGCCTGAAAATTAACGACACATATAACCGATAATCTCGTCAATGAATTCATTACCGAAGCGTTTCAACTTATGCTTGCCGACTCCATTGATCTCCAGCATGGCGGCTTCATCGGTCGGCATTTTGGTCGCCATCTCGGCAAGGGTAGCGTCACCAAAGATCACATAGGGCGGCACGCCAGCTTCATCGGCCAGACGTTTGCGCCGAATTCGCAAAACGTCGAACAGCTCGTCATCGTAATCAAAGTCGCCGACCTGCGCTCGCCCTTTCTTCTGCAGAGTTTTGACCCGGATGCGCGGTTTGGCCAGGACTAAATGTTCTTCGCCTCGCAGTAACGGTCGTGCCGCTTCGGTTAATTTCAACACAGAGTAACTGGCTACATCCTGTACCAGGTAACCGCGGTGAACCAGTTGACGAATCAGGCTGCTCCAGGCGTCAGCGACTTTCTCCGCACCTATGCCGTAGGTAGAGAGCTTATCGTGCCCCAGATCAAGAACCCTCTGGGTCTTGGCTCCTCGTAACACATCGACCACGTGACCGACACCGAACCTCTGGCCGACCCGGAAGACACAGGAGAGCGCTTTCTGTGCATCGACCGTTGCATCGTAGGTTTCCGGTGGGTTAAGGCAAACATCACAGTTTCCACAATCCTCTTCAAGCCGCTCACCAAAATAACCGAGCAGCACCTTGCGCCGGCAGGTCTGGGCTTCACCGAAGCCGACCATCGCCTGCAACTTATGCAGCTCGATACGTTTCTGCTCCGGGTTGTTGCTCTTCTCAATCAAGCCGCGACTAATGGCGATATCGCCATAACCAAACAGTAGCAAGGCCTCTGCAGGCAGGCTGTCACGCCCGGAGCGACCGGTTTCCTGATAATAGCTTTCGATATTCTTCGGCAGATCATAATGCACGACAAAGCGCACATTCGGCTTATCGATCCCCATGCCGAAAGCGACCGTCGCCACGACAATCTGGATATCATCACGCAAGAACATCTCTTGGACATTCTTGCGCTCCTTGTCACCCAGACCGGCATGATAGGCACGCGCCTTGAGGCCGGTCGCTGCCAGGCGCTCGGCCACCTCTTCAACCCGCTTGCGCGAGAGAGCATAGACAATGCCGGCTTCCTGCTGATGGTCTGCAAGAAACTCTAACAGCTGATCAAAAGGTTTCTTCTTCTCGACCACCGTGTAACGGATATTCGGCCGATCAAAACCGCTGATAAAACACTGCGCATGCACCAGGCCCAGTCGCTGCAAGACATCCTGCCGGGTTTGCGGATCAGCCGTCGCGGTCAGACCGATCATCGGCACTTCGGGGAAATGTTTGCGCAATTGGCCCAGCTGAACATATTCAGGCCGAAAATCGTGCCCCCACTGGGAGACACAGTGGGCTTCATCAATGGCAAAGAGAGCGACTGTCATACTTCTGAGCCGATCGAGGAAACCTTCACTGAGAAGGCGCTCCGGGGCCACGTAAAGCAGATCAAGCTCTCCGCCGTGCAGCTGAGCCAGCACCTGGCGCGACTCTTCCGCCTTGAGTGAAGAGTTGTAAAAGGCGGCACGCACACCGTTGGCAACCAGAGCGTCAACCTGGTCTTTCATCAAAGAAATCAGGGGAGAGACGACAATGGCGACGCCATCGCGATGCAGAGCAGGAATCTGGTAACAGAGGGACTTGCCACCGCCGGTCGGCATCAGGACAAAAGCATCCTGACCGGCGATCAGAGCTTCGACAATCTCGCCCTGCTGGGGCCGGAATTCACTGTAGCCGAAGACCTCATGCAGGGTCTGGCCAGAACTTTCTTGAGATGACATGGGAAGTAGGGCCTCGCGAAATGATGCGGCGTCTGCACACCGATAACATAACAATAAATATAATGAATCGTCACAATACCGCCATGTTCATTGTGGATCAAGGGACTTCTCTTGTCATGGCCCAAAGACATCTCCTCCAGGGAGAACCCTCCGAGCCAATCAAAGTCAAAAGAGAAGTGGTTTTTTGCTTCGTTGAAGAGACAGTCAGGGACTGCTAAAAGAAAGACAGAAACGGGAGTAAAGTAACAGCACTGTAGGCCAGGAAAGGGTATTGAAGATATCTTTAAAGCTTGCGCCCTAACGCCAGCGGGCTAAGTTCATAATATCATTGCCCATATCAAGAAGTTCAACAAGAAGAGTAAGTAAGAGGACTACAAGCCATGGTGCAAGAGACCCAAGGGACTTATGATGATGCTCTTACTAATTGATAAACTTAAGGTCATTTATCTTTGCAGCAATCCCGTATTTCCTGTTATGCGGCTCAACACGCATAACCTCCCCCAGACAACTCAACCTGATTGGCGCTCCCGGTAAGGTGTAATCGAAAGACTGTGAAAATTGCAGTATCTTCCCCTTAGCAAAGAGACCCTCAGGCAAAAAAAATACCTGCCCGGCTGACATCGCGAGTGACCAACTCCTCCTGACCGATGTGAAGTGGAATTTCAACGTAGACGCGCTCTGCAACCCTTTTTTCAACAGGACCCATAGTCTTCACCTCATGGTGAGTTATGACGGATAAAAATGCAGAGATTGAAACATGTCTAATTAATAAGTGTAAGTACCAGACGACTTACATATGGACTTGCTTCATTCCTATTGAAAACCCCAATTAGCCGCTTTAAACAAGACGACTATTTACGACGCGACAACAAGACTCTCTTTATCTCGACAATTTGTAGAGAGGGTTCTCTCCAGAAGTCAAAGATGTTATCTCACAAACATGCTCTAATCCTTCAACTCCAGCGCCTTTCTTTTCTGCGGAGTTGACCGTGGTCCATGCCACGGATAGCATCACTGCCGACGACGACCCAACCCTCTTTACGTTTAAACTCAATGATTTTATGGGTCTCAATCAGGGTATTGAGCAATGGTGATGGGATCTTGTCAACGTGGCCGTCAGCATACCGAACCGGAATCAACTTTCTGAGCCTGAAAACTCCCATATATTGCCTCCCGTTAACTTGCTCGCGCCAGTTTAAATGAAACATATGCGATGAATTTTACAATCGGCAGCTCAAGAAATCAGTCTTTTACCCCCAATATTGCCAAGCTTTAGTTTGCTTGAGCCTACCCCCTCAGGAGTAAAAAACCTTCTTCAAAAAATTAAGGATGGGTTTCATTAATGCGTGTGAGTACAAATCTCTCTTGTGTTAGTTCCGGACGGTTCAAAGAGAGAGAAAGTCTATCGGCTTGCTTTT
>JAOUDB010000207.1 GCA_029859485.1 Desulfuromonadales bacterium
ACTAGCTTTAAACGTAATGAAGGTTGGGCTGTCGTCGGTCGTGACGCTCTTAGGAGTGGTAGATCGCAAGGCCACAAAGGTGTAGAAAAAAGAGCGTGCTAAGGACAATCAGATTGTTTTCCTGTAAATCAACATATGGATAAAAACTATGAATCATGATGAAAAAAGGTCTTCGCAGCGTATCCAGGTTGAGATTCCAGTTTACATCGGAGAGGAGGAAGCTATCACGCGCGATGTCAGTTGGTCTGGCATCTACTTCCAGACTGATCAACCTTTTGTTGAGGGAGACGACTTGAATTTTTCACTGGAGCTTATTTACGCCCTGCCCGGAAAGCAGATAAAGATAGACTGTCAGGGCGAAGCTGTTCGTATAGAGCAGCGCGGTGAAAAATTCGGTATTGCTGCAAAGATAAACAACTTTCAGTATATCCATTAAAACAAATATCTCGCAGGACTTCCCACCAAACAGTCCTGTGACATTCCTGCCCTTTTGCCCCGTTCTGAGGCAGGCTTTTTCTCATAATGCAGGATTTATATTTTCAAATAAGCTATAATAAAAGAGGCTCAACATTTGTGTAGGAGAGGAGTATGCCTGATCGCAGAGTCCTACGGAGACGAGAACAACAACTTATTCATGTCATCGCAAGAGATGGGACTTATCAACATCTGCCTCCTCTAGTCCTCGATGTACTGCTCGAAAAGAATCACGTAATAAAGTTTAAACGATCGAGTGGCTGGGTAACTGCTGGTATTGACCCTATTCGAGTGAAAGACAGACGTGAGACTTCTCGCCTCTTTAACGGCCCCGATAGACGATCTGCCTTCTGAAGGCTTTTGCGCCAAGCGTAGAGGCACATGATTATAAACGGTTCCTTTTAATGGCGGGGCCGTTTTTATTTATCACTACTTGCGAGAAGAAAAACCGGCTTCTTATTGATAGAGGTATTCAGTAAGCTGTTTAATACACAAAACTATGGCCACCAGGGTTCGATCCTTGGTGGCCGTTTTTGTTTTCATTTACTGATTGACATACCTGACTAAACAGGTAATACATTGAATAACAGAACAACAGTTCTTCATTTTTACCTCCTAAAAAGCAAAACCCATAGAACCCGTTGCCCCACAGTCACCCTCGTGGACTGTGGGGCTTTCTTTATTACAAGTCAGGAGCAGTGAGAAATTTCCATTTCTGTCAACCTGAGTCCCCCAGAACAATGTAGGATAAATTCTGATAAAAACATAAATAGGCTAGCAGCACCTGCCGGGATTTAGGTTAGACCTGTTTTTGGGCATAACGTAGAAGAAAGAAGTGGTCGATTTGGAGCCTTTCAATTTAAAAGCTTCACTTGAGGGTCTCGAAATTTGAGGAGAACGCATGGCAGAACACAAGAGTAGCATGAATGTGCTCCAAGTTGGTGATGCAGTTTTCAGAAGTATGTTCGTGAATCATAGCGCCGTAATGTACATTGTCGATCTATCGGACTTCTCGATAATTGATGCTAACCAGGCAGCGTTGGATTTCTATGGCTACGACCGCAAGACCATGTTAACGAAGAGAATCCCTGACTTAAACACAACGCCCGAAGACGAGATACGAACCGAAATACAAAAGGCCATCAAGGAGGGGAGAGCCTTCTACATTTTTAAACACAGACTCGCGAATGGAGCAATACGGGATGTCGAAATTTATGCAAACCCCGTAACAGTCGGCGATCTGGAGTTGTCTTTCTCGATAGTGCATGACATCACTAAGCGCAAAAAGGCAGAGACCGCCCTCAAGGAGTCAAATGAGGAGTTGGACGCTTTTGTTCAAACCGTCGCTCATGATTTGCGAACCCCCGTTACCCCTATCATCGGTTACGCTGAAATCCTTCGAGAGAAATACAAAGAGCAACTAGACGAGCAAGGTTTGTCTTATTTGGCAGAAATTGAAAAAGCAGGCGAAGAGATGCTGGCCTTGATGGAAAACCTTCTTTCTTTGGCCAAGGCTGGGGATCTGAATCGTCCTGATAAATGTGTTTCAACCGACGAGGTAGCAGCGGGTGTCATTAAGAATCTGGAAGCCGACATCTTCAGTGCTGGGGTTCTCTTGCAAACAACCTCATTGCCATCTGTCCGTGTGCCAAAGACCTTCCTGATCCAGATTTTCGACAACCTTATCGGCAATGCTGTTCGATATGCTGCTAATAGTGGCGGTCTTATTGAGGTTGGGGGAGAGCAAACAGGAAAACAAATAAGATTTTATGTCCGTGATCACGGTCCTGGTATCCCTGAGCAAGAGCGCAAGCATATTTTTGAAGTCTTCTATAGAGGCACAAACAAAGGCGAGGTCAAAGGGTCAGGTGTAGGATTATCAATCGTATACAAGATCGCTCGTAACTGCGGAGGGAGAGCCTGGGTCGAGGAAACGCATGGTGGTGGTTGCACTTTCTGGGTGGAAATCGAAGATGTTGCTCACTTCTAAAAGCACGGTGTCATTTCCCCCTCCCTGATTTCGTACAAGTCACGACTTCTGAGAAGCAAACGGGCTTATTATTGATAGAGGTATTCAGTAAGCTCATTAATACACAAAACTATGGCCGTCAGGGTTCGATCCTTGGTGGTTTTTATTGTCGGGGTGGTCGAATAGACGCAGTCATGAACAGAGTGATAAAATGTAGGTGGGTAAACAGATAAGCGTTTGCCTCCTGAATGACATCGCCCCGTAGTTATCCCCCTCCTTTGGCTGCGGGGACTTTTTGTTGGAATGCAGGAATTATAAGAGGAAAATAGAGTGCAAGGGGACAAATATAACGATTACACTTTTACTTTTCTAGAAATTACAAAGACAAAGGGGCTCACGGTTTCGTTAGCCCCTTAACAACTTTAAAGAGTGTTTATGGGGGAAGCGATACTACTTCTTTTTTGCCTTGCCCTTAGCCGCTCTTGCCTTGGCTAACCCACCAGCCAGATCACGTTCAATAGCCATCTGCTTTCTGCTCTCAGAGTATGCCTTAGAAGCCAGAGGCGTTCCTGCAGGAATGTCAAACTGGGTACGATATTCCTTAGCGGTCATATCGTGAGCAGCAGCAAGATGGCGCTTGAGAGTGGTAAAACCCTTTCCACAGATCATGCAGAATATCTGGTTCTTTCCAAAGGCTTTACGCTTTGATACTGCAGGAGAGTTATCCTCTTGAACCTTTTCCGTCGTTGCTACATCCTCACCTTTTTCAAGTGCAGACAAAGTCGCATAGACTTCTTGGATCTCTGCTAAAATATCTTCCTTTGACATAGTTGTAGATGAAGCATGTGCCGCTACTATTTCAGCGGCCATTTCAAGAACGTTTGCCATAATTGTCTCCTTATTATTTTATAAATTATTAGGGGATGTGAAAAATAAATTTATGTGAATTCAATGTCAACAATTATTACTGTAATCATTGTATTAGGGGTGTGTTTAAAGATTTCTTTGGTTCATAAATGCTATTAGATAAAATGAATTTTACCACTTAACTATAATTAACTCTTTTCTTACTTATCACGATAAAAAGTAAACTCGCAAAGCACCAGAAAGCGATTATTGTAAATCCTCTCGCAAGTCATTCTGAGATCACCTAAGGATTTATAATTCAAGAACATCCACCCTGTGACCATCTTCGTCCGTACTGGGGTGCCGTGTTGCATCCGAACATAATGACTTCGCCAACGTTTACCCATTAGTTGGCAAACAACCCCAGCTTTCGGAGCAAAAGCTAATATTTGTGCATAAACTGGGATTCGGGGACGCACAAATTGTGTGCCCCTTAAAATTGCCCGGTTTACCATCGGGGTAGGACCAGCTCAAACCACTTATATTGTGAAGTAAATGTCGTTTTTTACGGCTTATCTAGGACTTAAAAGCCTACTTTTGGTACTAAAATAAATGGTGCCCCTGGAACCCTGTTTTACTTTTTAGTCCTCCAAAATTCCATCCACTGCATCGAGCAGGTCGTTGCAGACACATGCCCCAGGTGCAGCAATTTTCTGTTCGTCTCCCGGCTGGTATTTCCCTGTTTTTACCAGTGCCGCCTTCATCCCGGCTTTCAGCGCACCATTAACATCTGCGAAAACATCGTCGCCAACCATCAAAGTCTCTCTTGGTCGGCAGCCGAGTTGGGCAACCGCTGAATGAAAAAAGGCCGGAGACGGTTTGCCGAGGACAATCGCCTCACAGTCGGCAGCATACTCCAGGGCACGGATAAAAGGTCCGGCATCCAAACTCATGCCGCCGGCCTCTTTGAAGTAACGATTGTCACCAACAGCCAACAGGCGAGCCCCCTTGATCAAGAGCCGGAAAGCCTGGTTAAGATTCTCATAGGACAAGGCTTCGGCGGCATCACAGAGCACAACTGCGTCCGGAGTTCCACCGGAGAACTCTTTAAATTCTTCTTCAATCGCAGGGTGAACAAGCAACCAGGGAGAGAGCTTATGCTCTCGTAGGTAACCCTGGACTGCCAGGGGGGCTGTGAATATTTCCTCTTCACTGACGTCAAAGCCCATACCCATTAGTTTTTGCAGTATTTCTTTGCGAGAACTACGAGAGCTATTCGTTAGGTATCGCATGGGGATTTTCTCTGCCTGCAGCTTTTGCACTGCTTCTAATGCCCGAGGCAGTACCTCATTATCAACATAAATCGTCCCGCTCAGGTCGAGTAACACACCTTTGATCATGACCCATCCTCGCTGTTTGGTGTTGCTGCTAATTATATCGCAAAGGGGCATTCTCGCAGGCCACCTGCATGAGCCTGTCGGTCCCAGTGTCCGGAGTCGGACCAAGTCAAGTTGCTGGAGCTGGGGACACTTAAAAGGGACACTCAAAATTGAGTGTCCCAGATGCCGGTTTACGTTTTATTTCATTACACCATCCCGCTTAATCTCCTCCAGCTTCGCCTGAAAGCGTTATTCCGTAGGTCTTTGCCACCTCGCGTAAATAATTCTCATCCTCACACATGCTCTTTCCCGGTTCATCGGACACCTTCGCCACCGGCTGACCATTGACGCGAACGATCTTGATGATAATGTTCAGCGCTTTTATGCCGACATCATTGCCGAGGTTGGTGCCGATACCGAAGGACATCTGAACCCGGCCACGGAAATGCTTGTAGATCTTGATCATGCGCGGAAAATCAAGGCTGTCGCTGAAGATCAGGGTGCGGGACAAAGGATCGATACCGCTGCGGCTGTAGAGTTCGATCGCTTGTTCTCCCCAGTTGAACGGGTCGCCGCTGTCGTGGCGCAAACCACTGAAGGACCGTGCAAGGGCAGGGGAAAAGTCCCGGCAGAAGGCGTCCATGCTGTAGTTGTCGGTCAGGGCGATACCGAGGGAGCCG
>JAOUDB010000208.1 GCA_029859485.1 Desulfuromonadales bacterium
TTGGTCGAGACTGGACCAAGTCGGACCGTGACGCCTACTTGAAACTCATGCCCCTTTGCAATAATCGCATCCTGCATGAAATCACCCATCCAAAATCATCCCGGGTTTATTTTAAGTATTTTGATACAGGTATAAAGAATGCGAAGATTTACGGAAATGCATTGATTTTCAATCTTTACTTGATTGATCACCCTGAAATTGTCGCGGAAATTGCGGATTTCCTGATGCGTGTTGAGGGCATAGAAATCGTTTTAGGCATAGGTTGTTACCACGAAGAGGGTGTTCTTTCCATGCGAACCAGTCATCAGGAGACCCATGCCGGGATTCTCATGCAAAAGATAGTTGAAGGTCTTGGTACCGGTGGTGGTCATAGTATGACGGCTGGTGGTCAGGTCCGGTCTTTGCCGGCTGAGCGCAGGAGCCTCGGTGCCTTGGAGTATGATTTGGCCGGCCGTCTTCTGGCCGCCCTGGGTCGGGAGCACAGCGAACCTGAACTTCTGGTTAATCACTAGTATCCCCTCGAAAATGTCTGCGTTGACACCCTCGCGCATCTGGAGTATAAAACGCGCCATGCCTCGCTTTACACTGCAATCGTTCTGTCTGTTCATTTTTCTGCTTGTGGCCGTTTTGCCGGCCAGTGCTCTTGTTGAAATTGGTCGCCCCGGTGAAGAGCCTCTGGTGGTTGAGGATGTCTACCTGCGTGAGGGAACGGCCTTTGTTTCTATTGATGATGTTATGGCGGCCCTCGCTTTGGAGGGGGAATGGAATTCTGTCGCCCATGTTTATGTCATTAAAACTCCGCATGGCCGTGCCATTATCTCCCCCGGGAGTCAGTATCTGAAGTTGGGTGACAACTTCATCCCGATTTCTCATCGTCCACGCTTTATCGACGGCAAACTGCAAATTTCAGAAGTCTTTCTGCTGCAGCAGTTGGCGCCTCTGCTGACAGAGCCTATTCACTATCGCAATCATAATCCTCCCGCGCCGATACAAAATGAGGACCCCCTCGATCGTCTCTTTGCTTTCCTGTTGCGCAAGAAAGAGCCGGTCGCTGATGGCAGCAAGTGGACGGTTTCCATTGATCCCGGACATGGCGGAGAGGATAGCGGAGCGCTGGGCTTGAACGGTAGTAAAGAGAAGGCTGTGACGCTCGCTGTCGGCCAGCGACTGGAAAAGCTTCTGAAGATGCATCAGGATGCGCCGGTTGTTCTGACGCGTGACGGAGATTACGCTCTCGACATGGACCGTCGGCTTGAAGTTGTTGCACAGGGCCAGTCTGATGTGCTGATCTCCTTGCATGCCCAGGCGTTTTTTTCTGAAGAGGCTTCAGGCGTCAATCTTTATGTCCAGCCGCAAACCGAGCGCGATGTTCCCGATGGTCTGGTTGTGGAGAACTCCAGTTTGAAGCTCGCTGAAAGGTTACGTGAAAAGCTGCAGAAAAACGGCTTTGACGTTAACGCCATTAAAGAGCTTCCGATTTATCCCCTTGGGCGAGGTGACTTGCCTCGCGTACTGGTAGAGATGGGCAGCTTGAGCAACTCTATCGACTTAACCACCTTGCAGGATCCGATTCGTCAACAGGATTTTGCCCGCGCCCTCTTCGATGGTTTGCAGGCGTTTTTCGATAGCTTCTCTGGAGTCAATCAATGAGTTCTACTCTACTCGCCCGTCACGATGGCCGTCAGGCCAATCAGCTTCGCCAGATTAAGATTGAACGTGGTTTTACTCGCTATGCGGAAGGCTCGGTGCTGATCTGTTTCGGAGAAACGCGAGTCCTCTGTAACGCTTCTGTCGAAGAGAAGGTGCCACCATTCATGCGCGGCCAGGGTCGCGGTTGGGTGACCGCCGAATACAGCATGCTGCCACGTGCGACACAAACCCGCTCCGGGCGTGAAGCCGCTCGTGGCAAGCTGGGTGGCCGGACCATGGAGATCCAGAGACTGATCGGTCGGGCTTTACGCGCCATCGTCGATTTCGAGTTGCTTGGAGAACGTACTATCGTCATTGATTGTGATGTCCTGCAGGCCGACGGGGGAACCCGTACTGCTTCAATCACCGGGGCCTGGATTGCTCTTGCCGACGCGGTAGAAACACTTCTCGAGCAGGGGCTGATCAAAAAGTCGCCTTTGAAAGACAGCGTCGCCGCGATCAGCTCGGGAATTGTTAAGGGCCAGCCGGTCCTCGACCTCGATTACGTTGAAGACTCCGGCGCCGAGGTTGACATGAACTTTGTAATGACCGGTGATGGTCGCTTTGTCGAAGTGCAAGGTACGGCAGAAGAGGAGCCTTTTACAGCCGACCAACTGGATTCATTACGGGAGTTGGCCAGTCATGGTTGTCGTGAGTTGACGACACTACAGCTGAATGCCCGCAACTAAACGTGATGGAACTCGTTGTCGCCACACGAAATGCAGGTAAACTCAAAGAGATTCGTCGGCTCCTCGAAGCACAAGGTATCGTTGTTCTCGGCCTGGACCAGTTCCCTGAGCTTCCGGATGTCGAAGAGGATGGTGACACCTTTGCGGCCAACGCCACCAAGAAGGCCGAGGAAGTTGCCCGTGCTACGGGTTTGCCTTGCCTCGCCGATGACTCCGGCTTGACCGTTGCTGCTCTTGATGGCCGCCCGGGGGTTTATTCTGCGCGTTTCTCCGGTGAAGAGGCCACTGACTGCAGCAATAACCGCAAGCTGCTTGTGGAGATGGCTTCGGTCCCTGAGAATGAACGCCAGGCGGCTTTTTGTTGCGTGATGGCCCTCTGTCTGCCCGGTCAACCAACACGTCTGTTCGAAGGTCGTGTTGAAGGTCATCTCCTGAAACAGTTACAGGGGGATGGTGGCTTTGGTTATGACCCTCTCTTCTGGTTGTCTGAATTCAACTGCACCATGGCGGAGTTACCGCTTGATGTTAAAAATCGTATCAGCCATCGTGGGCAGGCGTTACGACAAATTGTTGAGTTCCTCACATAGCTCTTCGCTCCAAATTCACCTCCAATCTTTAGTGTTGTTGTGTTCACCCTGAACCTTATAAAAGGGACTATTCCTGTAAGGTTTTGAGGGAAAACCGATAAAGCCATTTTCTTTAAATTTTTACTTTATTTTTTCTCAAACGGTGTTTAGTATACGGAAGTCTTGTATACAGTATGCAGTTATATGTGCGGTGAATCAGTAGAGAGAGAAGTATCGCTGGTCGCTGCAGTGTGGCAAGGGCTATTAATTATTAATATGGGATTGTCAAGTCGTTGGCGAGGACCTCCTCGGTAGGCATGGCAAGGCAGCTCGTCTTGTTTTGTTTTGTGAACTGGTTCAACCGGTTTTCGAGTTGGTCTTTTTCGGGTTTCATCCATCAACACATTGAGTAAGGGATCAAAATCATGCAACTGACGCAAAGTTCTGTGGGCAGAAAGATCATCATGGCCGTTACCGGCATCGTGTTGGTCGGCTTTGTTTGTGTGCACCTCCTGGGCAATTCGTCCATGTTTGTCGGTGCAGACGCAATCAACGCTTATGCGCAGAAGCTGCACAGTCTCGGACCATTCGTCTGGGTCTTCCGGCTGGTTATGCTGGTAGCTTTTGCTTTACACATCGCTTTTGGGATCCAGTTAACGCTGGAGAACAAGGCTGCAACCCCCGAGGCGAATGTTCAAGTTAAGCGCTTGAAGACAGGTTTCGGTGCTGAAACCATGATCGTTTCGGGCCTGGTGCTGTTGGCTTTTGTCATCTATCACCTGCTGCACTTCACCGTTCGAGTGACTAATCCTGAGATCTACGTTCCGCTCGGTGGCGATGGCATGGTCGATGTCTACTTCATGGTGGTCAATGGGTTCAAGAGTGTCTTGCCGGTTATTATTTATCTCGCCGGTATGCTCTTCCTGTTCCTGCACGTCAGTCACGGCTTCCAAAGCCTGTTCCAGACTCTGGGACTGAGCAATGACAAGTCACTCCCGGTTACGGGAACGGTCAGCAAGTTGGTTGGTTTTGTTCTCCTCCTGGGGTACATCGCCATTCCTTTGTCGATCGTTTTCGGCTACATCAAGCTTTAGGAGGTCGATTTAATGATACTCGACGGTAAGTGTCCAACAGGACCAATTGAAACTTCATGGGATCGTCATCGCTTCGAATCGAAGCTTGTCAATCCAGCTAATAAACGTAAATACAAAGTTCTCTGTGTTGGTACAGGCCTCGCCGGGGGCGCCGCAGCTGCATCACTCGGTGAACTCGGCTATCAGGTCGAAGCTTTCTGCTACCAGGACAGCGCCCGCCGTGCTCACTCCATCGCTGCGCAGGGCGGCATCAATGCTGCGAAGAACTACCCGAACGACGGTGACTCTGTTTATCGTCTCTTTTACGACACTATCAAGGGCGGTGACTTCCGTGCCCGTGAAGCAGACGTCTGGCGTCTGGCCCAGGTGTCAAACAACATCATTGATCAGTGCGTTGCCCAGGGCGTCCCTTTCGCTCGCGACTACGCTGGCTACCTTGACAACCGCTCCTTCGGTGGCGCCCAGGTCTCCCGTACCTTTTATGCCCGTGGTCAAACCGGTCAGCAACTGCTGCTCGGCGCTTATTCGGCGCTCTCTCGCCAGGTTAAGGCTGGTACGGTTAAACTCTTCGAGCGCCGTGAGATGCTTGACCTGGTTGTCGTTGACGGCATTGCCAGGGGTATTACTTGCCGCAACATGGTTTCGGGTGAGATCGAGTCCTACTGGGGTGATGCTGTCATTCTGGCCACTGGTGGATACGTCAACGTTTTCTACCTTTCGACCAACGCCATGGGCTGTAGCGTTACTGCCGCCTGGAAGGCCGCCAGAAAAGGCGCCTACATGGCCAACCCTTGCTACACACAGATTCATCCGACCTGTATTCCGCAGCATGGCGATCAGCAGTCGAAACTGACTCTGATGTCTGAATCGCTACGTAACGACGGTCGCTGCTGGGTTCCAAAGAAGGTAGAAGATTGTGAGAAACCTGCGGCAGAGATCGCGGATGAAGATCGTGACTACTACCTGGAGCGTAAATACCCATCTTTCGGTAACCTCGCCCCTCGTGATATCGCATCCCGTGCTGCCAAAGAGCAGTGCGACGAAAATCGTGGCGTCGGCCCCGGTAAGCGTGGTGTTTATCTCGACTACCAATCAGCAATCGACCGTGTTGGTGAAGATACCATTCGTGAGCGTTACGGTAACCTCTTCGAGATGTACGAGAAGATTACAGACGAAAATGCTTACAAGCAACCGATGCGCATCTACCCAGCACCACACTACTCCATGGGTGGTCTCTGGGTAGATTATAATTGCATGAGCAACGTCCCAGGCCTGTTCGTCCTCGGTGAGGCAAACTTCTCC
>JAOUDB010000209.1 GCA_029859485.1 Desulfuromonadales bacterium
TGAACGCCGCGGTGTTGGAAAAAGCTGACCAGGTTGTCGATATCACGCAGGGTCAGGCCGCCGGTCGAGAAGATGACCGGCTTGTCGGCATCGGCGATCTTTTCCAGCAGCGGCCAGTCCTTGCCGGAACAACTGGCGACCTTGATCACATCGAAATCCATGTCACAGATGACGTCCACGGAGGCTTCATCAAAGGGAGTGCACATGGTGACCAGACCCTGGGACCGAACCTCATTGATCAGAACCTGGAACTTGTCCCATGTCAGGCGCGTCGAAAGAAATCGCTGAACCTGTTTATGATCACTGCTCTTCTGATGATCCGCATGGATAAAGGTGTCAAGCTCCCTGAATTGGAATTTCAAAGCAGCCCGGGACTTGTTCTCCTTAACGACCTTGGCGAAGGAGCGAACAATATTGAGCCCGTGCTCCACATCTCCCTGGTGGTTATTTGCCATGTCCAGAATCAGGAGATCTTTAAAATCAAAATTTTTATTCACACTATCCTCCGTATTAAGGTGTCTGTACTGTCGTCAAGGCGGCCGCAGAAAATCCCTTGCTGTAGTCGATCAGGACCTTTTGTCCGGTGCTGTTTGACATGTGTGCCGCAGCCACGACCAGCATGGTATCCAGTCCACACTCAAGTGAGATGGCATTGTTGTCCTGAGTCCCTTCGAGGATGCCGGCAACGTGCTTGAGCTCGGCGATAAAATCGTCTGGCCGGGTCTTTTTGATCACCTGTTCTTCTTGCGGGTTGTTGCCAGCTTGCCACAGGACCCGGTCTTCACTGCCGATCGTGATATCAACGAAGCCGTCTTTGCCCTGGATACGGCCCCACTTGCGAGCAGGACGGGTGACAACATCCTGAACCACACGGCCAACCAGGCCGTTCTCCGTGCTCAAGTTGAGCAGACAGAGCTTGTCATAATCAACAACGTCGGACTTGACGTACTCAAGGCTTGCTGTCACTTCGGTCACGCGGCCCGCGCCCAGGTTGCGCGCGAGGTGTTGCCAAAGGTTGATGGCATGGGAATGTTCTCCGCTGGCACCACCACCTTTCTGCCAGAAACCGAGGTAGGTGTCCTGCGGACCGTCAAGCCAGGGGTGGGCCGTAAAAATACCTCCCCAGTGTTCACGAAACTCGACATCAAGGGTTTCAATCGAGCCGATTTCGGGAATGATCTCAATGGCTTTGTCGGCGGCCGCGCTGACCACGTGATTGTAGCCAACGAAGATTTTGACACCGCTTTCCTCGGCCAGTCGGTATAGTTCATCAGTATTTTCCAGGGCAGGCGTACAAAGAGGTTTCTCCACCAGGATTGCTTTGGGCTTCTCCTTAATCGCCTCGAGGGTGAGATTCATGTGTGAATCAGGAGGTGTGCCGATAAAGATCAGATCAAAACCGCAACGGGGTGCATCCGACGCATTAAAAAGTTGAATGGAATCGTCCCACTGGCCGTAACGCATCGGGTATATCTCATCCCTGGTGCGCTGAAGGGCCGCTGGATCAAGGTCGCAGATGGTGACGTTCCAGCCCATTCGACGAGATGCGTTGGCCAGGTGGTTGCCGATGGAGCCGGCGCCGAGAATCTTGACGTTGTACATAAGAGATTGTCTCCAAAAGTGGTCGTTGGTTTGTGTTTATTTATAAATCCAGTAGAGATGTCTGGAATGTTTTTTTACCTTGATGCTTTCAAATCGGTTAAGCAGCTGTCCGAAACGTCCGATGATACGCAACATTTCTTCAGCCGTAATCCCGGGGTAGCGGTGGTCATGCAGGGTAATGTTGTTGCGATGTCCGGGGCGGCGCATGTTGATGCGTTTCTCAAGCGTGCGCAAGTGCGTCTGGTACCAGCCGCTGAAGCGGTCCGCAATTGGCGGCGCCGGTGGTTGCTGCTCACGGTATCCGGCCTCATCCAGAACATCGACGATCCGATCAGCAGCCAAGCGCCCCTCCAGAGCTGAGATGTGTGGCTCCAGGGCGGCCTTGCGCTCAGAATAGTCGAGCGGGCCCAGTTTGCCGTCGACTACCTGGCGTACGGTTATCAGCAGCTCGTCCAGGGTGAATACGCGTCGACTGACGTCCCGGGTGATCGGAAAGTCGTACTCGTCCACGGTGACCGGCTCGTAATTCACGCCGGCAGTACCGAGGATTGCCGACTCCACAAGGGTCGTACAGCCATTGGCAACTACGACCCTGGCGGCCATCAGCCAGGGGTGGACATTCCCTTCGTTGGTAATGACCAGGTTGTCATGGGTTTTCGCGATCGCCTTCCAGGTTTCGTGGCTTTCCGAGGGGTGGGGCCTCAATACAACGGTATAGTCGGGGAAGGCCTCGCAGAAGACAGGTAGCATCTTCTGGAAATGCTCAAAGATGTCCAGCTTGTGGCGCCCTTTGCCGGCATCGTAGGGATCGATCTTGCCGGGCTTTTTCCCTTCAGCCGCCTGTTTTAGCTCACCGAGTTGCTCGTAGTAGTGGTTGACCTTGCTAAAGTTGGTATTGATCAGGATGAATTTGCCATAGCGTTCCCGAATTGCGTTCGATTCCGGGCGATAATAGTCACGCAGCTCCGGGCGCAGCAGGTCAATCCGTGGGTTGCCGGTCAAATGGATCGGCGTACCGTCGTAGCCGCTGAAAGCACGGAAGGCGCGCGCGTTATCTTCTCCCCAGGTTGTCAAGTGGGCAATGCGTTTCATCGCGACAGCAGATAAACGCCAGCGATGATAAATCACGTCCGGTTCACGCAGAAGTCCTTCCTCGTCCCAGGCCAGGATGTCATGTCCGATCTGGTTGAGGATTTTGAACATGCGATCGCTGCGGGTTTTCATGCTTTTTGCCATATAAACACCACGCGGAACCGAAGCTGTTTTAAAGTGGATATAAGCCCGGGAGCCGATCAGTACCGGGTAACCACGTTCAGCGGCGACACATGAAAGCAGGATCTTTGCGTCCATTTCACGCACCTGGTTTTCAACCGGCATGATGATTGTTGAGGGCGATGAAGCCATGAAAGGGTCCTTGTGCAACTCAGGTCATTAAATTCTTGATGTCGGAAAAAGTTTCCAGGATGAAGTCGACCTGCTCAGGGGTATGTGCTGCGCTGATGCTGCAACGCAGCAAGCTCATTCCCGCTGGCGCGGCCGGTGGAAACACCAGGTTGACATAGATGCCCCGGTCCAGCAGGGTCTGCCACGCAAGCAGGGTCTTCTCCCTGGTCGGAACACGTATGGCCACGACCGGACTCAGGTCTGGTCCCAACTCAAAGCCGAGTTCCTTGAGTCCTTGATATAAAAGGGTTGCATTGTCCCAGAGCCTGGTGCGCAGTTGCGGCTTTGTTTGTATGGCCTGCAGGGCAGCGCGGACGGAAGCGATCGTCGAGGGGGAGGGGGATGCCGTAAAGACGTACGACCGGCAGACGTAACGTATCAAAGCCAGTTCCGGGTGGTTGCTGACGCAATAACCGCCGATGGAACCCAGGCTCTTGCTGAAAGTGCCAACAATAAAATCGACATCATCTTCAACTCCGACAGCTTCAGCCATGCCACGCCCGTGATCACCCAGGACGCCCATGGAGTGAGCCTCGTCTACCAGCAACCAGGCACCGTACTTTTTCTTCAGGGCAGCTATCTCGGCCAGCGGCGCGCAGTCTCCGAGCATGCTATAGATGCCCTCAACGATAATCAGGGTCTTTTCTGCCTTTGGCCCCAGTCTCTTTAACTTCTTTTCCAGATCCTCGAGGTTGTTGTGACGGAAACGGATCATCTCGGCGCCACTCATCCTGCATGCATCGTAGATGCTTGCGTGTGAGTCAGCGTCCAGCACAATGACATCACCGGGCCCGGCGAGGGTGGAGATAACACCAAGATTGGCCACAAAGCCCGTTGAGAAGACAATCGCTTCGCTGCAGCAATAAAAACTGGCCAGGTCCTTTTCCAGGTCGCGATGGCCGGCAAATGTGCCGTTGGCCATGCGAGACCCGGTGGTGCCTGTGCCTTCTTTTTCGAGGCTTACCTGTGCGGCTTTAATGCACTGCGGGTCAAATGTCAGGCCGAGGTAATTGTTGGTTCCGGCAAGCAGAACGCGACGCCCCTGGATGGAGGCTTCAGTCGCAGAATAAATCTCTTCGATGACTACATTAAAGGGGTCAACACCGGGAGGAAGAAGTGCGTTTCGAGCCTCTGAGACGACACACAGTTTATCTAGAATGCTCATTAACTATTCTCTACATGGAACTGAATCTGTTCAGTAAAATCTTTGACAGTAAGCAAGTCTGACAAACTGTTCAGCGGGTAGGTGATATCAAAAGTATCTTCCACGTCATTCAGCATTTCCATGACCTTGAGAGAATCGAACCCCAGATCATTGACCAGCTCAGTCTCTTCATTTATCGGTCCTGATTCCGGTGCATATTTCTGCAACAGGACGATGACCTGCTGAAAGATGGTGTCGTATGTGGTAGGTGTCATAAGAAACGAAACTCCAATCTAAAGAAGTGCCTTCAGCTAAGGGAATAGCCGCTGCATTCCTTCGTTGAATAAAATCCGGGGCTGCCAGCCGACCGCCTCGGTAATTGCCGTGTTGTCGCAAACCCAATCCGGATGGAAGAGCTCTCTGACTTTACCCGGCGTCAGCATTGGTAAATAGCCAAGCATGCGTGCCAGGTAAAGATTGACATGAGCAACGATTTGCAGCGCCGGGCGAGGTATTGTCATTCGGCAAGGTCTTTTGCCGTTCAGTTGGCTGGCTATCGTTGCGACCTGCTGCCAAGTATAGCCGTCCGGATGCCCGTCGTGCAACTCAAAACACCGGTTTTTCTGCGGACTTTGAGACTTCAACAGAATGCTCACAGCCTCTGCCAGGTCATCGACGTAAAGAAGCGAAAATTTGCCATCTTTTGCTCCAACCGTGGGAATGATGCCACGCTTGATCATCTGCAACAACGGCCGCATTTCCCGGTCACCGGGGCCATAGACCGCGGGTGGCCGCAGGATGTCACAAGAAATCCTGCCCTCGTATTTGAGGAGAGCATCTTCCCCCATTTTTTTGCTTAAAGCATAGTCCGACAAGGACGGTTCACGCGCAGCCAGTGAGGACATCAGCAGCAAGCGGGGGACCTTGAGCTCAATCGCGGCCTCTGCGAGGCGTGTGACCCCTGCGATGTTGGCCTCCCTGAAATCATCAAGCGTCGACCCGCGCACAGTTCCCGCGCAATGGACGACTGCGTCAACGCCTTCGACGAGAGCGTGCAAGCTGTCTTCGTCAGCAAGATTGCCGGCCTGCCAATGAACTGAGTCTGTCGGTTTGGGAGGTGGAACGGATGCGGGACGGTACAGAGCTTTGA
>JAOUDB010000210.1 GCA_029859485.1 Desulfuromonadales bacterium
CCCCTGGCATGCCGATCAGAATGATGTTCAGTGCGCAATCAATTCGCATGCAACAAAAATTGCCTGATTATTGACTCGGGGTCAACTGTAGAATGTTTGTTTGTTACTGAATTGGCTTGTTTAAAATTCGTATGAGTGTTCACTTGAGAACACCAAGTGGCTGAAATAATCTAGAGAGCAGTTCACGCCGAAGAGTCGTTTGAGTGATGTGATCAAGATCCAAATTTCTAAAAACAAAAGCGCCGCACCCTGTTCAGGGTTGCGGCGCTTTGTGTCACTTTGGTTCTAACCTAGTCGTCTTCAGACGTTAGTCTTCCGCGATCTTGAGCACGATTTTGCCGAAATGTTTATCTTCTTCCATCATCCGGTGCGCTTCTACGACCTCATCGATGGTAAATACTTTTTCAATAATCGGTACGATGGTGCGGTCGGCGAACTTGGGCAACGCGCGCCGGGTGAACTCGGCAACAATTTCGGCTTTCTCAGGGACTGGACGGGAACGAAGTACCGAGCCGATAATCTGTTGGCGCTTGACCATCATCAAGGCAAGGTTGAGTTCAGCCTTGATGCCGCTGATCACACCGATGCTGACCATTTTCCCCTTGTAGCCGAGGGATTTCATGTTCGGACCGAGGTATTTGGCGCCGACGTGATCGAGGATCAGATCGACCCCTTTCTTCTTGGTGTATTCCTTGACGATTCCTGTGAAGTCCGGATTCTCCAGGTAGTTGATGACCAGGTCTGCGCCGAGATCACTGACCCGATCCATTTTCGATGGATGGGCGGTGACAATCAACTTGCTGTTCGGAGTGAGGGCTTTGCTGAGCTGGATGGCCGCAGTGTTGACGCCACCGCCACCGCCGTGGAGGATTGCGGTCTGGCCGTCCTGGAAGTCGCCGATCATAAAGACATTGAGGAATGCCGTGATGTAGGATTCACAGACGCAGGCGGCTTCTTCGAAACTCATGCTTTCGGGGATGCGCATCAGGTGACTGGCGTAGGCTACGGCATATTCTGCATAGCTGCCGCCGCCCACCAGGCTGATGACCCGCTCGCCTACTTGCCAGCCTTCTACGCCCGGACCAATTTCTTCGATAGTTCCAGAAACTTCGAGACCGAGGATTTCCGAATCGCCGGGAGGGGGTGGGTAGTTTCCCGCACGTTGCACCAGGTCGGGGCGGTTGATCGATGTGGCAACGACCTTGACCAGAACTTCACCTTCTTTAGGTGAAGGCTTCGCGATTTCGCCAACTTTAAGAACCTCAAGGCCACCGAATTCATCCATCAAAACAGCTTTCATACAGTTTTCTCCTCTATTTAAAGGTTATTACTTGATCGTTGGTCATGTCAAAAGCAGAGCAGAACTTTAACGCAAAGACGCAAAGGCTTCAAGTATGACGCAAAGGGAAAATCTGACATGTCATTGTTGGATAAGCCAGATCAGGGTTAAGCTTTAGCACTTAAGTCTTTCTTTGCGTATCGATATTATTCTTTGCGCCTTTGCGTTAAAAACTACCCGTGCTCAGGTTTTCGCACAAACCGATACCCTCGTCCGCGCACCGTGAGGAAATGTTTCGGATTGGCCGGATCCTCTTCGAAGTACTTGCGGATTCGGACAATGAAGTTGTCGAGTGTGCGGGTTTCAGTGTCTTCAGCCATACCCCAGACTGATTTTAACAAGGTCGCCCGGGTCAGGGTTTCCCCTTCATTGCTGAAAAATATAGCCAACATGCGACCTTCGAGCTCGGTAATCCTGATCCTGCCTTTTGTGGTTTCTGCCGCCAGGTTGTTCAGGTCGATGAGGTTGCTGCCGAACTGGTAGTCCTCTGTTTTTATCTGTGAGGGCTTATACCATGCTGAACGGCGTAACATGCCACGAATGCGCAAGAGGAATTCATCGAGGCTGAACGGCTTGGTGAGATAGTCGTCGGCCCCTTCTTTCAGACCGCTGACTCGATCCTGCTCTTCACCCAGGGCTGTAAGCATGAGGATCGGCAGTTGTGGATGGGTTTTGCGCATCTCTCTGCAGAGGTCAAAACCATGACTGTCCGGAAGCATCAGGTCGAGAACCACCAGGTCGAAAGACTGGCGACTGAAGGCGTCCATTGCAGTGGCGCCTGTTTCGGTATGAGTGATCAGAAAACCTTCAAGCTCAAGGTTGAAGATGATGCCCTGGGCGATGTGCTTTTCGTCTTCGACGAGGAGGATGTGTGGTTTCTTCATGAGGCCTCTGTTGTCGACGCTGATCTTGTGAGGGGGAGGGTGATCCTGAAGGTTGTCCCCTGGCCCTGGCCTTGACTTTCAACTTTGACCTGGCCGTGATGGCGCAGGATGTTGGCATGTACGATGAACAGTCCGAGGCCGGTGCCGCGGATATTTTCGTTTTTGCGACGCACGCGATAGAAAATGTTGAAGATTTTTTTCTGGTCGTTAAGTTCGATACCGCGGCCGTGGTCGGTAAAGACAAGATAACAGTGATTCTGGTCGCTGCTTAAAGAGATCATGATTTCCGGAGACTGGTCGGAATAGAGGACCGCGTTTTCCAGCAGGTTACGTAAAACGGTTTCCATCGCGTCCTGGTCTATTGCGGCGAAAATTCCAGGCTTGATGTCGAGTGATAACTTGCCGGCCTTGGGCAGGGTAAATTGACGATCCCGGAAATACTTCTCGACAAAGGCACTGAAATCGATCGATTGGAGTTCGAGCCGCCAATGCTTCTGACCGACCCGGTTAGCCGACAGCAAGTTGTCGATCAGACCGTTGAGCCGGTTCGCATCGCTTAGCATGGTCTCCACAAAGGGAGCCATCTGCTCCGGTGAGGGCTGGTGGCGTCGTACTGTTTCCAGGTGCAGTTGCAGCGAGGCCAGCGGTGATTTGAGTTCGTGGGTCACCTGGGAGATAAACTGGCGTTGCTCGCGAACCAGGGAGGATTGTTTGCGCCAGTACAGGAAGATGACGTAAACGCCGACCAGTATGGAGACGAGCAGCAGCAACCCTTCTGTCAGGATCAACCAGTCAGGTCCACCAACCAGAAGCTCTGGGCTGTATTCTTCGGCCAGTGCTCTCAGCTTGCGGTGATTGCCGAGAAACCAGTTAAGCCAGACAATCACTGCGAGCACCCAGGCGACCTGGATGCCGATGAAAGCCATGAGCGGATTAAATATACGTTTCAGCCAGTTCATAGGCCCATCTTTACCATTACAGACGCTATGCGACAAGTGGAAGTGCAGAATGTTTTTACAGAATTATTACAAAGTGACCAATGAACCTTTGTTAAATTGAGCGATGATTATGGCACTTATTGCGGAGCAATATTTCAATATTTAAGGAGCGAATATGCGCATCGGTAAACATGAAGTCACTTATCCCCTGATTCAGGGCGGCATGGCCGTGCGTGTTTCAGGACACCGCCTGGCTGGTCACGTTGCTCGTTGTGGCGGCGTCGGCCTTGTGGCGTCTGCCGGTATCGCCCTGAACGATCCCCAGTACACCGGTGACAACTACTTCGCCATAGAGCCTCAGTCTCTCAAGGATGAGCTGGCAAAGGCTTACGCGATTGCCCCTGATGGTGTGATCGGTACCAACTGCATGGTCGCTGTAACCGACTATGCTGCGCTGGTCAAGGCTTCTTGTGAAGGCGGTGCCAAGCTGATTGTCAGCGGTGCCGGATTGCCGATGAACCTGCCGGAGTTAACCGCTGAATGGCCTGATGTTGCTCTGGTGCCGATTGTTTCTTCAATCAAGGCCGCCGAGTTGGTCGCCCGGAAATGGCACAAAGCTTACGGCCGCCTCCCCGATGCCGTGGTCGTAGAAGACCCCGATACGGCCGGTGGCCACCTCGGTGAAAAGCTGGAAAAGATTGGCACCGGCGAGTACGACCAGTATGCGACGGTTCGTGGGGTTAAAGAGTATTTCCGTGACAAGTGGAACCTCCATATCCCGATTATTGCTGCCGGCGGTGTCTGGGATCACGAAGATTTCCAGCATGCCATGGAGCAAGGTGCCGATGGCGTTCAGATGGGTACCCGTTTTGTCTGCACTGAAGAATGTGATGCCGATGATGCGTTCAAACAGGCGTACCTGGATTGTAGCAAGGAGGATATAGGCCTGCTCATGAGTCCGGCAGGCTTGCCGGGAAGAGCCCTGATTCGTAATGTCGAAGCGATTCGTGAACGTGACCTGGTGATGACACCTACCTGTCCGACCGGCTGCCTGCGTAAGTGCGCATACAAGTCTTCAGGGGAGCGCTTCTGTATCGTGCATGCTCTTGACCGCGCCCAGCGCGGGGACACAGAAACCGGGCTGGTCTTTTGTGGCACCAACGCCTGGAAGGCAACAAAGATCGAAACCGTGGCCGGAATCTTTGCTGAGTTTTTTCACGGCGAGGCGACACAGGCGGCGAGTCATTAAGTATTGTCCCCATAATCATTTCAGAGAGGCAGCCTTCGGGTCGGCCGATTGGCGAAAGTGCGTTAGAGAGTTTTAACGCCCAAGGTATTTATACGTCTCGGTCGTTTTTTTGTCAGAAATTGCCAAAAAGGACTTTGATCCGGCAAAAACTCTCGCCTTTTGAATAGTTGACTTAAAACGTACCATTGATTTTGTCGGGAAAAATTTCTCCCACGCTTGTGTGGTTTCTGCACTTTCCATCGCAATGTCGACTCGATGACGAGGCACTTCCTCAAACAGACCGAACATTATACAGAGGTTTCGAATGCCCTTGTTTTCAAGCAATGATCATGCTTTGATTGCGGTGGATGTTCTCTGCTGATTGGCGAGATGCTCGATCGTGAGAGCATTGCCATTGCCCTGGAAGCAGCTGACGCCGGTCACCCTGGTGCTGAGCAGTATGCACGCTAAAAACTCGGTTATGGCGATCAACCGGATTGTTGATGTTTTCCCCGCCGAGAGTCAGCAACAGATTCGCGTGCAGCTGGCAGACAACCTAATGATGGTGCTTAACCAGCGCTTGGTGGAACGCAAGGATGCCAAAAGTCGGGTTTTGGCGTACGAAAAGCTGGTCAATAGCTATTGCGTGGCGAATCAGTTTCGAGAAGGCAAGGAGCATCAGATCCGCAGTATCCTGCAGAGTGGCTCGGAGGATTTCTCTTCACTCGACATGCATCTGGCTCAGCTGTATCCTAGTGGCAATATCACCAAGGGGAAAGCCATGCATTATTGCCGGGATGCCAAGGCCCTCAAGGAGCTGCTTGCGCGCTAACCAGCATTGAAGGATAACTGAATTCCATGAGGTTAAAGAATCTCCCCCTGCAATCTCCTCTCGCGGAATTCCTTACGAGGAACGTCCTTAATCACAGAACGTC
>JAOUDB010000211.1 GCA_029859485.1 Desulfuromonadales bacterium
TTTTACCGGACGACTTCTTTGCCCTGCTCTTTGAGCATCAAGCCGCGTCTCTCGTGCTGATGTTGCTGGTGGGCATCCCTCTTTACATGTGCGCCAGTGCCTCGACTCCGGTTGCCGCAGCACTGGTTCTCAAAGGACTGTCGCCCGGGGCAGCTCTCGTCTTCTTGCTCGCAGGGCCGGCGACCAACGCGGCCACCTTGACGGTTGTTGCACGTTTCTGGGGAAGAAAGGCAACCATGGTGTATCTTGCCGTGATCTCCTGCTGCTCACTTTCTCTTGGTTGGCTAACTAACGAATTCTACGCTTGGGCAGGTATCGATATCAGCCGCTGGGTTGCACCGGCAGAGGATCACTCTGCCGGCGGTTGGCATACCCTGGCGGCCATTGTTCTGCTGGCCCTTATTGCAAGAGCGTTTTACCTCTCCCGCGGCAAAGCTACTTAAATGTGGATTCGTAAAGGTCGGCGTTGAAACCGATTACGAATTGATCCTTGATTCTGTAGGTTGGTGCCCGCAAGTTGCCACTCGGCCCCATCGCCTGTTGCAGGAGGGCCTCTTTCTCTTCAGAACCCGTTGTAAAAGTCTGTACCTTCTTGCCCTTGGCGACTGTTACTGAATTTGCTGTTTTCAGTAAATTCCAGGCCATTTCCTCATCAATTCGGGTTTTTCTCGCATCAACAACTTCATTGGTGCTCACCTGCTTTGTCTCAAGAAACTCCTGAGCATTTTTACAAGACGTTCAACCTTTTCTCAGATAGGCCCAATCGATATTCATTTCGGTCTCCTTTTGTTTGGCCACTATTGGCTAAAAGTGGGTGTACACGCTTATGCATGATAATTGTATCCGACCCCATGTAGAGTGGGCAAGAACTGTGGGAAAGCCAAGTTTATTTTTATTGCGCTCAGCAAAGAATTTACCTGTTTTCATATCGTCATGCGGAGACCAATAGATTGTAAAAAAAATGTCATGTCTTATCTTTTTCAGGGCAGGGTTTAGTGAGAATTTTGCCTTTATATAGGCATCAGGCTCTTCAACTATCGCGAGAGAATCAATTAAGACACCTTTTACTTTGCCCTCGAATCCTGACCGGGTATAATTGGCAACACTATCTTTATTCATCTTTCTGAGAGTACAGATTGTGTTACTTAACCAGCAGACAGGCTTTGCCAGATGATCCGTAAATTCCCGATTATTATTGCTTGCGCAGCAGAAGACGTTGCGTATTACCGCAATTTCCCCCTGCCGAATGAGGAGCTTCAAGTTGTTCCTTATGGCCAGGCTGTTTGCTCCGTACTGTCTCAAGAGATTGACCTGATTGTAATTGACTGTGGCTTTGATGCCCGACTGGGTCTCGGGCTACTGGAAGACCTCAAGACACGTTTTCCCGGGGTTCCCATTCTCTTTGTGACGGAACAAAGTTCAGAGGAGATTATCCTTCGGGCGTTCAAAGTTGGTGCCCGGGATTTTTTCCAAAAGCCTCTGCCGGTGTTCAATGTGCGTAGTACCATGATGGAACTTCTGAAAGCCAAGCGCGAGGTGCGAGACCATCTACGAGCCGCCAACGTTAGCGAAAACGAGCAGGCCGGGAACGGCACCCTTTGCCAGATCGGGATCCTTCAACCTGCGATCATGAAGGTAGTTTGTCACATTGAGTCAAATTATCAGAAGGCGATCAGCCTGGACCAGATGGCCGCCCTGGCCAGCATGAGCAAGTACCATTTTGTCAGACTCTTTAGACGCGAGGCCGGCATGAGTCCAGTTCGCTATCTAAAGTTCGTACGCATACAAAGAGCTAAGGAACTGCTCAAGAGGGCAGATTTGTCAGTCTTCTCAGCCGCGCATCGGGTCGGTTTCCAGGATGTAAGCAATTTCAACAAAAATTTTAAAAATATTGAAGGTTGCACGCCCAGCCAGTATCGCTCAAGACTGTTCTAATTCTATCCATAGCAGTCGCGTTTTTCATCTATTTTAGACAAAGAGCAATTATCGCCAAGACAAAAGCAATTCAAGCCATAAAAACCTGTCTAATCAGGAGTATTATTGTCCTGTTTTGAGGTGCTGCTTGTTGGTCTGCACGATCTCATTCGATTTAAACCGATTTGTCTCACCCATATTTATCTTGGTGCTGCTATTTAAGCGGCCCGGCAATCTTGATTTCGGAGGTGTAATGTGAAAAGGGTTCTTTTTCTGTCTTTGTTGTTTGTCTGTTGCTTTATCTCTTATGGCTTTACTGCCGATGTTGTGCCGTCGACGATTGATCAGCCGGGCACTCAACCTCAGGACGTCAGCAACCTGGAGTCGCCAGACAAATGCGACAATTGTCATGGCGGCTACAATACTGCGACCGAACCCGCTTTCAACTGGCGAGGAAGCATGATGGCTAACGCCGGCCGGGACCCAATTTTTTGGGCCACTCTGGCAGTCGCCGAACAGGATTTTGACGGAGCCGGAGATCTATGCATCCGTTGTCACAGTACGGCCGGATGGCTGGGCGGACGCTCCACCCCGACCGATGGATCAGGGCTGGCGGCGGGAGATTCGGATGGTGTGGAATGCGACTTCTGCCACAAGATGACCGACCCAAGCAACACCGATCCGATCCTTCAGGGTGTCATGGCTTCCCCCTTTATTGCCAATGACTCGCTCAACGGCGAGCCCTTCTACGGCAGCGGCATGTCGTCCATCTGGGGCGGGTCGGAAAAGCTCGGCCCCTACAGTGATGCTGAAGCACGGCACAAGTTTATGAAGAACGATTTCATCCGTTCGGTCGATTTCTGCGGGACCTGTCATGATGTGTCCAATCCTGCGGTCGGTAATCTGGCCCACAATTTTGGTGCTCAGCCGGAATTCCTTGCTACGGAAGAAGCTAAACTCGTTCAGGATGTATCGCTAGATGAAAGCCCCAAGAATTATACGAACAAGACCGCCTTCAACAACAAACCCTACGAGTACGGTGTTGTCGAAAGAACCTTCAGCGAATATAAGGCGGGTCTGGTTTCCCAAACCCTTGTCGATGACTATCCCGACCTGCCGGCTGACCTACAAGGCGGAGCGCTCAAGGCAATCTATGATGCGGCGACCGACTTCGGCACCAAGAGTGGCAACTACGCCGATGGCGACCCCCGTTATTACAGCTGTCAGACCTGTCATATGCGCCCGGTCTTCGGCCAGGGATGCAATAAGAACCCGCCGTTCCGCGACGACCTGCCTCTGCATGACATGACCGGCGGAAATTACTGGATGCCGCAAGCCATCAAGTATCTCGACACCCAAAGCAAACTGCGTCTTGGCGGCGGACTTAACAGCCTCCAGATTGCCGCACTGGATGCTGCTTCACTGCGCGCCAAGGAGCAGCTGAACCTGGCAGGGTCACTAACGGTCGACAACAATGCACATACTGTCAAGGTGGTCAATCACACCGGTCACAAACTGATCTCCGGCTACCCCGAAGGGCGGCGCATGTGGCTGAAGATTACCTGGCGGAACAATGCCGGTGATCCGCTGCGCACCGATGGTGAATACGGGCCGCTTTTTGATGACAATGGCAATGCGGTCATGGTTAAAGACCCCCGCGACGGGCAGATGAAGCAGGTTGAATCGATTCTTGACTTGCATGGTTCGAACACCAAGATCTACGAAGCACATTATGGTCTCGGTCAAGAATGGGCGGCGGGAATCGAGGGACTTTATCCCAATGATCTTGCCCTGAGCTATGATCGCTATACCGGCGCTGTCGACCTCACCGTCAGCGAATTAGCAGCTAAACCGGCCGGGACTAAATTCGAGACATTCCACTTTGTTCTCAATAACGTGGTAATCAAGGATAACCGCATCCCACCCTACGGGATGGACTACGAAACGGCTCGCCTGCGTAATGCCCTACCAGTTCCTGCCGACCAGTATAACGGTGCTTCGGGTACCTACGATTACTTCGATACCGTTGCCCTGAATCCACCCACGGGGGCCACCAGTGCAACCATCGAACTGCTTTACCAACCGACCAGCTGGGAGTACATCCAGTTTCTCGTCCTGGCCAACAACGGCACCGACCCCGCGCAGGGCGGCAACGCTTTCCTCGGCATGGAGGGGGAGTACATGCTTGAAGCCTGGTTGGCCACCAACATGGCTGCGCCATACGTCATGGCCTCGACGACATGGGGAAGTGCCCCCCCGCAGTGCAGTCTAACGGCCCCGACGCTAGAGTCGGCCACACCCGGTAATGCAGAGGTGAGCTTGAACTGGACAGCTGAAACCGGCGGTTACAAGGTGTACTATGATCAGGCCGGCAAATCGCAATTAGTTGCCGAGGTTGGGGAGGCGACCTCCTTTACGGATACAGGCCTAACTAACGGATCTCAGTACTGCTACAAGGTCTCCTCATACACCGCTGATTGTGAATCGGAATTTAGCAATATCCTTTGCGCGGTCCCTAATAATCCGGGCCAGAACAACCTTGAAGCAATTTTAGCCACCGGGCGGTATGAGACCACCGGTAAGGGCAAGACCAAGGTAATTACATTTGTTACCACAACGATCTTCTCCGTGGGTGATGGAGTAACCGTTCGCGCCACCCTACTCGATGAGGCGACAGGGCTACCTGTTCCCAATGCGACGGTTAATATCGACATCACCGGTCCGCAGGCAGCCTCTTTAACTACCGGGCTAAGCGATGGCAATGGTGTTGCTGAGGTAACTTGGCAGACGCAGGCGCCGAATCGAAAAGGGCAAGGAGGTACGACGCCTGGCAATTATACGGCAACGACCAGCAATGTGACGGCCTCAGGTTATATCTGGGACGGTGTCATGACGACCACAGCGTTTACCCTGCAATAGTTCAAACTAAATAGTTGCCAGTGACGATAACTGGCGACACCTAAAGCTGAAAAACGGGGACAGATCATTGATCTGCCCCCGTTTTGTTTGCATTGCTACGAAGCTAGTGGCCTCAAAAAAATGCGAGGATAAAAAAATTATGGCCGCCAGGGTTCGATCCCTGGCGGCCTTTCTTTTAATGCCTTCGTTCTGGTTCACAGCCCGAATCAGATGGAATTGACAACTGGGATTCGATGACATAGCTTTAAGGCATGGTAGAATTTAATGAAAATTAAAAACGATAGAAAGGAACATTAAATGCGTGACTTTTTTGTTGACCGTTTCGCGAACCTGAACATTGCCGATGGGGTCGCCCGTCTTGATTTTGTAAGGGTTGAAAATATTAATGCCGAGAAAAAACAAGTAACAATGTCGCCTTCTTTACGTCTGGCCCTTCCCTTTGAGGCGTTTATGCAGATGGCGGAACAGTTTGCCAAGGTTCGGGAAGA
>JAOUDB010000212.1 GCA_029859485.1 Desulfuromonadales bacterium
GTGTTGGTGATTGCCGTCAACCCTCCCGGCCTGATCGCCCAGATTACCGCCGTGGCTTTTGCCCTGGCCGGGAACACCCTCTTTCCTGTTTTCCTGCTTGGTATCTGGTGGGACAGAGCCAACAAGTACGGAGCTATTGCCGGCATGACGGTCGGTACGATTATAACCTTTGCACCGATTCTGCTTGGCAACCTGATACCGACGCTCCGCACCATTCTGCCGCCAACCTCATCGGCCCTCGTTGGCGCACCTGTCGTTATCCTGACAATGATTATCGTCTCACGTCTGACTCCGCCACCACCTGAACATTTGAGACGGTTCCTGGTAGAAAAGGTTCACAGCCCCTAGAAGAGGTCCCTGCAACAACATCGTGCAGCATTGACCTCAGCACCAAGCTTGCTGTAATGTGCCGAAAAACTAAAATGTCGTTTTATTGTGACGCCAACGATTCTATAAAATGAAGTTGATCTTATCCGCAGGAAGCCTCTACACTTTACCACCGACCCAGGTCTTTGAAATGGCCAGGGATGTCGGTTTTGATGGTATGGAAGTCATCGTAAACCACGACTTCTCAGGATCAAAACACCTCGACCACCTGCGTGACCTGCAAAGCATTCTTCCCGTTCTTTCCATCCATGCCCCCTTTTTTGAGATTGATGGGTGGGGGAACAAGATTGACCAGTTAAAAATATGTGCGGACCTGGCGTTGAATGCCGGTGTCCCTCTGATCAATTTTCACCCGCCCAACTGGCTGTTTTTCGAATTTAAATTCTGGCGATGGCTGAAAAAAATCAAGAATTTCCAGTCTGAAATCGGCCAGGACGGTGTTCTTGTAACCATAGAGAACATGCCCTGCCTGCCACAATTCAAGATCAACCCGTACCTGCTTTCAAAAATAGACACCATGGTCCGTTTTATGGAAGACAGGAACCTGTACCTGACATTTGACACAGCCCACTGCGGTTCCATGCATACCGATTTTCTCGGTGATTTCCATCAGTTCTATGATTCTGGTCGTATGCGCAACATACATTTCTCCGACTACGGCAATGGTCGTGAGCACCTTATACCAGGACACGGAGCCCTGCCCTTGACCCGTTTCCTCAATCACTTGAGAGAAACCCGCTACGATCACGCGCTGGTGCTGGAGCTTTCCCCCCACGAATTCCCGAAAGACCTTGAACTCATCAAGGAAACCCTGATTGAAGTTTTTGATTACTTGTGCCAGGAAACCAGGCACTCATCCCCCAGACTTGGGAAGGTTGCGGGACCAAATTAAACAATCAGGCTTTGCCCGATGTCAAATTTAGCGAACGATATACACTGAACAGTGTGCGTGAAGTGATATTTTCGTTGAAACACTGCCAAGAAGTGTCCGTTTCATGCGGCCTTTGCCGGATGAACCCACCACGATGACATCGCAGTTCTTCTCCTCAGCCAGCATCATCAATTCTTCGGCGGGGTCTCCATACATAACCATCGATTCAAGGTCGACACCTGCTTCTGCAGCCACCTTTTCAACAACATAGAAGAGACGGTCGCGTTTTTCCTGCCAGCCAGGCATTTCGGTTGCGGGTTTATCAGGAAAAAAATCGGTAAATGATGGTGTCTTCATGTTTGGAAGAACCAGCACAGCATAGAGATTGCTTTTAATCTTTGCCCCCGAGATAGAAGCCAGCCTTACAGCTTCTTCAGCAGCCTTATCTGACTGCGGGGAACCATCAATTGCAACGATAATTTTCTTGCTGAGCTTCAACATGCCGAGCCCTCCCACGATTTCATTAAGCTGAATTTACCTGTCGGCCTATACTGTGTCAACTGTCACACAGATTTGACAAAAAAGACTTATCTGTTTGACTTCTATAAAACACTATTTTAAAATCATCTGAAAGGTAAAAAACATGGACCCTAAGTGGTTTTTTTCTCAACCATTTATCACAATAATTTCCATTCTACCTTGACAGTTTAAGGCTGTTTCGTTAGAAAATATGTTTGCATAAAATTTGCACCATCTAACTCTTCACCCATCAAGGATTTTCAAAAAATGGCCAGGAAAGAAAAGTCCGAATATATCATCCAGGCAGTTTCCCACGCCCTGGACTTACTCGAGCAGTTTCATGACGAAGTCGATGAGCTTGGCGTTACCGAGCTCAGCAAACGTTTAAAGCTGCACAAAAATAACGTTTTCCGCCTCTTGGCCACACTCGAGTCCCGCGGTTACATTGAGCAGAACAAGGCAACCGAGAATTACCGCCTCGGGCTCAAGGCTCTGGAGCTCGGGCAAACTTTCATCAAGCAGATGGGTCTGTTACGTCAGGCTAAACCGATCCTTGAGAAAATGGTGTCCGAATGTAACGAAACCTGTTATGTGGCTATTTTCAAGGAAGGCCATGTCGTCTACCTCGACATGGTAGAAACAGACATGACGGTTCGCGTCGTCTCCCGGGTCGGATCGCGCCTGCCGGCCTACTGTACCGCAGCAGGCAAAGTCTATCTGTCCCACATGTCCGATGATGAGATCAACGAGATCCTGCCAACGGAAGACTTTCAGGTCTATACCGACACAACCATCAAGAACCGCACGCAACTCAAAAAAGAACTGGTTGAGGTTGCTGAACAGGGCTACGCTATCGACAATGAAGAACTCGACCTCGGCGTGCACTGTGTTGCTGCACCAATTCGTGACTACACCCGGCGGATCGTCGGCTCGATCAGCATCTCCGGACCGAACATGCGCCTCGGTGAAGAACGCATCAAGAAGGAGTTGGTACCACTGGTTCTGGAGGCTTCCGAAGAGCTTTCGACCCGGCTCGGTTATCACAAGTAAAAGGTTCTCAGAACTCAATGCCAAAGGCCCTGCACTCGATAAGTGCAGGGCCTTTTCTGTCTAAAGTATCCACCCATACAAGCCTTATCAGCAAACAGCTAGCAAGATTGACACGCAGGCCTTAAATGCTATGATGAAAATGGACATTTACTAATAAATCAAGAGACTTAAAAGGCTTTAAACGGTAGTGAAAACAGACCCGTTCGATCATTCTGAGACGAATCAAGACTGTAAGAACCTGCGTCAACACGCGCAAGAGGAAGGGGTGTCTGAGCCGAGCGACCTCCCCTTCATGCTTCGGCCGCCTGGAGCTACAAGTGCGGCACTGCTGGTCCATGGTTTTACAGGTACGCCTTGGGAAATGCGCCTGTTTGGTGAAGAGTTGGCCATTGCCGGCATTGCCAGTCTTGCCATTCGCTTGCCAGGGCACGGCACTTCACCGGAAGACCTTGCCAAAAAACGTTGGGAAGACTGGTACGATGCTGTTCAGGTGGGCTACAACATCCTTCGCAAAGACTATTCATCAATTTACGGTATAGGCATGAGTACAGGCTGTCTATTAATCTTGGCGGCGGCAAGAACAAACCCGATGAGCGGCTTGGTTCTCTTCTCTCCCTACCTGCGGATCCAACATTGGCTGGCGCCTTATGCCGGATGGTTAAAATGGTTTCGGCCCTATCAGGTAAAACCAGAAGCAGACAAATCGCAAAAGCACTACTATCGGCGCAGACCGGTCGCCGGCATCCACCAGATCAACCGACTGACTAAAAGAGTCCGTAGCCAGCTGCCACTTATAACCTGCCCGGTACTGGCATTCAACGGCGAAGGGGATCAAACTGTCGATATTGAAAGCGGTCGTGAATTGATAGACAGGATGGCGAGTGAGATTAAAGACTACCTGTGTTACGGCACCGACGTCCCTCATGTGTTAACCCGTGAGGAGAATCCATATCGTGTAGAGATGTTTACCCAAACAATCGAGTTTATTCAGCGCCTCGAAGGCCCAGAGCCCGCCGTCTCGACAAGATAGTGATACAGAGAAGTCACCGCATGACGTGTTTGTTCTAACGAGCCTGAGTTGTCTATCACGAAGTCTGCTTTCTGCACCTTATCTGCCTGAGGCCATTGGGTAGCAATCCTCTGCTTGGCCTCCGCTTCGCTTATTTCATCCCTCGTCAAGAGACGTTCCACCTGTAAAGCAGGATCAATCACCACAACCAGAATCTGGTCAACCCGGCTCTCGGCACCAGCTTCAAATAAAAGTGGAGCCTCGTAGACGATCAGATCATGGGGTGAATTTTTCAACTCCATCAAGCGACATTCAGCAAGATGGGCAATTGCAGGATGAGTAATCAGTTCAAGTCGATGTCTGGCTAACGGATCGGAAAAAACTTTTTGCGCCATCACCTCACGTTTCAGACTTCCCCCTGCTGTCAGGATGTCCACCCCAAAGGCATCCACTAATTTGGCCAACGTCGGGCTCCCTTGATTGACAACTTCCCTGGCGAGGAGATCAGCACTCACCAGGCTAGCGCCGCACTCAACAAACAAATCAGCAACGAAGCTTTTCCCCGAAGCAATCCCACCGGTGAGACCGAGAATCATGACGCGACCTTTCCTCAAAGCTGTATGGAATAATCATTCTTGAGTAGAGACAAGATATCATGACATTTCTCGACAGGCCTTTGCAAAAAAAATCAATGAGACTCACTCGTGAAACATCAGGAGAAGAAAGTGTCGGCAACAATAGCCTCGGGACTGGTCAAAGAGACTAAAATCATTTAGAATGCACTGAAGTTTTTTGACCCTCACTCAACCAGCCTGAAGGATAGATACCGGAACCCTGAAGATGCAAAATGGCAGCGAACTCCACAACCTGATCGCGACCGCCCTCACCGGTGTGGTCAAACAGATCAAATCCGTCAGGTACTACCCTGCGCAGCACCCGGCCTTGCAGGCCGCGGCAAAGGAGAGTCTGCGTAGCTTTGAACCGATCCTTGGTGGAGGCAACCACCTTTCCGTGACAATCCGCAAAGAGGGCTTTCTTTTTGATGACAGCCCAGTCGCCAAAGGCAACCAGGTCATTACTCAACTTGCAACATTCTGCTTCGCCCGAAGAATTCAGCACCTGACTTTTTTGGCCGATCTCAATAGTAGTGACCTGCATCACTTTGTCCACTACCTGCTGCTCGACCCTCAAACACTCCAAAAGCAGGGCGGCATCCAAGCGATTCTTGAAAAAGCCCGACTGACTACGATCTGGACCAACATCCGCGATCTGGATGATATTCTGGAACGTCGGGAAGAGATTGAGTCGCTCCCGGAAGACCCGGAATTCGACCCCGCCGCAGTACTCGCAGGTGGAGAGGACGTGGATGAAAGTCAAGCCCAGTCTGACGCCCTGGCCCTGGAGACACTTCTGGCCAGGATGGAGCAGGAAAACAATGACGCCCGTTTTCAGAAGGCCCTACAGGAACTGGTCCCTATG
>JAOUDB010000213.1 GCA_029859485.1 Desulfuromonadales bacterium
TCTGGAGTTAATGGCTAACAATTAGCTCCTGTCCGCTTAGTCCGTTCAGATAAATCACTGCTGCCAGAAAGCTTTCAACAATACTGGAATGCAGGATTTCTAGTAAACACCTCAAACACGCCACTTTTTATCATCAAAACAATGCGAGAGGACTTTTAGAAATATCTCCTCTTTACCGTTGAACGCTATATCTCACTTAAACCCATTCTCAAATATCGGGTTATCTGAGAACCTCGAAGAGCCTGTGTGAAATTACTTCT
This sequence comes from Desulfuromonadales bacterium, assembly GCA_029859485.1. GTDB lineage: Bacteria > Desulfobacterota > Desulfuromonadia > Desulfuromonadales > BM103 > M0040. Next base: position 261 of record JAOUDB010000213.1, read on the forward strand.
GTTGCTACAGTGATATCCCGCACCACAATCCCTCTCCATTCAAACTTTCTTGGAACCAAATCATTGTGAGGCCCAGCCAATCATAAAAAAAGCCCAACAATCAAAACTATTTGTCAGTGATTTTAGTAACTTGCAGCATTTGAAACGATGCAAGAAATTCCTCCTCACAAAAAACAATTATAACCGCCTAAGATTGCTTACTTATGGCCCTTAAGTTGCATTTCGCCTGAGCTAAATAATCATTAAAAAACGGCTGTTAATTATATTTTATAAATCCACCCTCGGAGCTTAATTTATGTGTAACCGTTCTAAAGCATGTGCGTTTAATCGCACATATAACAAAAATCCTAACAATAACATGCTGCATCAACTTCTCATCGAGACCTACTGCGAAGGCGACCTCCATGAAGTCTGCCGACGCAAGGGTTATGAGGAGGACATGGGATCTACCCCGCTTGCTGACCTTGGCCCAAATGGTTATAACGTGGACAGCAACCAGAGAATGTACTGACTGCTCCTCCCAAACTTTTATACCTGGAGAGCTAAATAGGTTTATATCTAGAGTGCTTGTTTGCGTAAAATCCCCTAAGAGAAAGATTCTCCTCATGATTATGGCCACCTGGTAACGGGTGGCCATTTATTATTTGTCAGGGGCAGCAAAAATTTGGCATGTCAGCCTTTATCACAAAGTCAAATCAATGCAGCAGGATATATGAGAAGTAATCAGCCCCAACTATGAGTTAAAGTTGAGCTGATTTAGTGGCCTCTGATTGTGGCAACAAGATTCATGCATTGTATACTCTTTTCCGAGTGCGAGTGTCTAAGGCCATAAACTGTGGCCATAAAATGGGGTGAGTTTAATATCGTAATTATCTGCGTTGTTTGAAAGGTAGGTGTGACATGGCCGTACAACACAGTTTGTATCACGAAACCGGTAAGATCTCAGTAGATAGTCAACGCTGCAAGCTCTGTGGGGTCTGCGTAAAAAATTGTGCGGTTGAGGTGCTGCAAATTAAGGATAAGGCTGTTCAGCAGGTTGATGCCAGTTTCGGCTGTATCGCCTGTGGCCATTGCATGATGGTTTGCCCTGAAAATTGTATCACGGTCAGTGGTCGCAACCTCTCCGCCAAGGATTTACAGCCGCTGCCGCCGCAGGAAGAGCGGGCCGATGCCGAGTCTCTCAAGAACCTGTTTGTTGCGCGTCGCAGTGTCCGACGCTTTAACGGCCAAACCGTTGAACCTGAACTTATCGAACAGGTGATTGCGATGGCATCGTCTGCGCCGATGGGAATTCCGCCTTGGGATGTAGGCGTAGTAGCGATTAATGGTTTTGATGCGGTTCGCAAGTTGGCCGGGGAGATCGTCGAGGGCTACCGGGGGATGTTGAAACTCTTCCGTCCAAACGTACTTAAGCTAATGCGACCATTTATGGGTCAGGCAAGTAATGATCAGTTTAAGGATTTCATTGTGCCGTTGGCGCACAAATATATTGAGGCATGGGAAGATGGACGGGACGCTGTTTTTTGGGGTGCCCCTGCGGCACTAATCTTCCACCACTCTGCCTACGCCGCAGAACCGGATGCTGTGATCGCATGCACCTACGCCATGCTGGCTGCCGAGTCGCTTGGTTTAGGCAACTGTGTAATCGGTGGCGCACCACCCGTTTTGAAGCGCAATAAGGGCTTGTGCTCCAACTTAGGGATTCCTCCGGGGAACCAACCCTCGTTGGCACTGGTGTTAGGGTATTCCGCTGTGCCGTTCAAAAGGGGTATTGTACGGCGATTTAGCCACGAGCAGAGTGCTGGATTGCATTAAGCCAACAATCACCAGGGACACTTGAAGTGATCTCTAGCAAAGGGCTTTCTCCCGAGTTTTGGTTAGAAAAGACAATCCAGTTTGAAACATAAGCTGGGATCAAGAATCTTGGTTAAATTGCGCCAACTTTAGCTGGAAAGTTGGCCAGTCTTATAAGTCACGACTTGTGAGAGGGAAAACAGCTTCTTATTTATAGCCGTATTTAATAGACAGTTTAATCAAACGATTATGGCCGCTTGGAAACGGGTGGCCATTTTATTTTGTGACGTTGAAATCATGCTCTTCAGAGATAACCTTGTTGTTAATCTGTATTGTAAATAGCAAAGACAAGTCATCCAAGCCGTCTCCATAAAACGGAGCGTCTTAATTCAAGCGTTAAGCACACACTAAAACCAGTTTTATTTTGGAAAAAAATGCCAACAAAGACGATTTATGAAGAGAAAGCTCAAACCGCATCCCCTCGTCAGTGGATCAGATTAGTTGTGGTGTATCTACTTATCCCGGTGATTTTGTTGCTATGTGGTGGGGACCTCGGTTGGTGGCAGGCGTGGCTCTATTCCCTACTGATTATTGCCGCTGGTATAGGCGGGCGCATGTGGGCGGAACAGCGACATTCCGGATTGATGGCTGAACGACAAAACATTGAAAATATCCGAAACGCAAAAGCCTGGGATAAAGTGCTTGCTCCACTGATGGCGGTGAGTGTCGGGTTCCCTATGGTCATTGTCGCAGGGCTGGACCACCGCTATAACTGGTCACCCGAATTCCCGCTATGGCTCATCATAATTGGTTTCATTTTGATCTCGCTCGGATACGCTTTCGCTGCGTGGGCAATGATAGAGAACCGCTTTTTCTCCAGCGTGGTACGTATTCAGGTGGATCGTGGGCATGTGGTGTGTGACAGTGGCCCCTATCAGATTGTGCGACATCCGGGCTATGCTGGAAATATGTTGGCACTCCCGGGTATGGTTCTGGCCTTAAGCTCAATGTGGACACTTATTCCGGCTGCGGTGGCGCTAATCATTGCGTTGATTAGAACGGTGCTGGAAGACCAAACTCTACAGGACGAGTTGCCAGGATATCACGACTATGCGCGACGCGTGCGTTATCGGTTGATTCCGAGGATTTACTGAAGTGGCTCATCTGTGCGATTTGATGGGGCGGCTGATGCGAGGCGTTATTCCTGAAAGTCACCATTTATAAAACACGAAAACCCTCAATCTTCTGATCGGGGGCTTTCTTACATTGCAGGATTTATGGGAAAAATACAAAGCAACGGGGAGCTCAAAGAAATGCTTGCCTTTATTTGAACAATCACAACCGGCAAATTTTAGAGATATTCCCGGATCGCTTCCGCCAACTGTTCCGGGGTTTCCTCGTAGAGGAAACGGTAGCGGACCTTGCCCTGTTTGTCGTGGAGAAAGACGGTGGTCGTGTGATTGATCGAGTACCAGTTACTGGTTCGACCTGGAATGATCATGTAATGAGCATGATAGGCTTTCACGACGTTGTCAATTTCCGCTTTGGTCCCGGTCAGGCCGATTGCATTGACGCCGAAATATTCAACATATTCCTTCAATAATTTGGGGTTGTCCCTCTCGGGGTCGACGGAAATGAACAACGTTCGCACGTGCTCAATCTGCTCCTTGCTCAGCAGGTTGAACGCACGCTGAAGCTTGGCTAGGGTGCTCGGACAGGCGTCAGGGCAGGAGGTGTAACCGAAAAACAGCAGGACGATGTTCCCTCTGAGATCCTGTAGTTGGAAAGGTTCGCCGCTGGTCCCGGTGAGGGTGAAGTTGCCGCTAGGGTTGAAAAGCTGTGCGGGATCGGGCTCTGTCTTTTTCGGTGGATCGGTAAAAAAAGATCCCACGATAACAAGTAAGCAGATGCCGATCCCGGCCAACGTCAGTTTTATCAACAGATTTCTCTTCACTCAAAGCTCTCCAGTGCGCCATGCCGAATCAGTGGTGGGACATGGGTGGCATCGATCCCCATTTTTTAACGACGGCATCGATCACTACCGTTGCCCTGTCGGTAAAGTTCAGCGAGAGCGGGATCGTCTCTCCCTCATTAATCGGTCTGACAAGGCCGATCAGCATGATGTGATAACCTTTCGGAGCGAGAATCGCCTGCCCGTCGGCAGGGATACGGAGTTCGCTCACCTCCTTCATTTTCATGATTTCGCCGACCTGTTCCATGGTGTGGATTTGGACGGTCTCTGCGATGTCACAGCCCGCTGATTTCAGGACGGCTTCGTCAGATCCGGCATTGTGGATTGTCATAAAAGCGGCTGTGGTTGTTGCAGACGGGGGAATGCCACGAATCCAAGCGTCCTGGACGGTGATCCCTTGCGCCCCGGCGTTACCAATAGACAGAAGCAAAAAGACTGTTAAAAAACAGAGATTTCGAGAGAGCAATTTCACAGGAAATTCCTTTCGTAGAAAGATGGTTGCGGTCTGACGTTCAATAATCAAGGGTCAGGATTCTCCCCTTAGTGAAATCGAAAAAGGCTTTCTTGTCAGCTATCTGTATCCCGTCGGCAACATCCTCCTTGGATTTCCCCGCCGCCTTGAGGCACCCCGGACAGACCATCAATGTCACCTCCTGCTTGAGCAGCGCGCCGAACTGTGCCCGGGAAGACGGGAAGTGGGAGTAGGTGATGTCGGGAGAATCCTTGAGAACCGCATCCACGCCCTTGATGTCAATATATACAAGGACATCGTGATCGTCTGCCATGATTTTGGCCATGTTGAGTGCCATGAGCAGCCGGTGCGGATCGTCGCTGCCATGGCTGATATGGATGAAAACACCATCCTTGACATTATCTCCTGCTTGGACCGAGGGAGCCAAGACTGCGGCTAAACAGAACACGCTGAACAAGACCAGAGCTCTTTTCATCGGATCTCTCCTTTTCTTTTCGCAACATACAATTTGTGACATAGGTTGCGAAGTGACGTCGCTTGCCACCAGGTTAATTATGGGCTTAATTTCCCGGTGATTCACGTGGGATTATCAACATGTATAGCAGCTCGTATAACACTGTCAATCTAGGGCCCTCCGGTTAGTTCAAAGGAAGTAGTAGCAACTTTATCGCTGTTTGTGCCGACATCCCTAGTGTGCAGGTTGGGGGGCACAACTCATCGAAGTCTTCTCAAAAGTTACGACTTCTAAGAAGAAAAACGGCTTCATATTGATAGGGGTATTCAGTAAGGCCATTAACACACAAA
>JAOUDB010000214.1 GCA_029859485.1 Desulfuromonadales bacterium
GTTTCGAGTGTACGGTCACCGAGATCACCCTGCTGTTCGTTGCCAACAACGCGGTCAACTTCTTTTTAAGCCCGCTTATCGGTCGCGCCATCGTCCGCTTCGGAGAACGTCGAGTGCTGTCGGTTGAGTATGGCGGTCTGATCGCCATCTTCCTGATTTATGCATTTATTGATATCAAGGGGGTGATTGTGGTCATGTACATCCTCGATCATATCCTGTTCAATTTCTCAATCGCGATCCGCACCTACTTCCAGAAGATCGCAGACCCACAGGATATAGCGCCAAGCATGGCGGTGGGCTTCACCATCAACCACGTCGCGGCCGTGGTCATGCCGGTTATCGGTGGCGCCCTATGGATGGTTGATTACCGCATACCTTTTGTCGTCGGGGCCATTTTCAGTCTGGTTTCCCTGTTGGCCGTGCAGCGTATTCCCAACGCTCACAGAGTTGCCAGTGACTAGGTCTCGAAGGCGGCAACCTTCTTTATAAAAACCGCATCAAGACGTCTTGGTTTTCGTTTCTCATAATCAAAACAGATCAGTACCGTCTCCCCTTCGGCTGTCGCTTCGCCATCACGCTCTATCCGGTAGCACATTGTAAAAGACGAGCGGCTGACATTGGTGATCCTCGCCCCGATCACCAGCTCATCACCGAGGAACATTTCGGCCAGATACTTAACATGGGCTTCCGGAAGGATAATGCCGCAACCCTTGCCGATATCCATTTCCGAGTAATCGCCGAGGCTCTTCAGGTAAGCGATACGGGCATCCTGGAAAAAGTTCAGCACGGCGGAGTTTGCGACGTGTGCGCCGTAGTTGACATCGACGACGCGAACGGTGTAAGGGATGATGAAATTGAATCCGTCCATGGAGACTCCGTCTTTGATTGTTTATAAGGTGCAGTTACTTTTGACAACTGGGGCAGTAGAAAGTTGAGCGCTGCCCGAGTTTGATCTGTTTGACGAGCGTATCACAGGCTTTGCACTTCTGCCCTGCCCGCCCGTAAACAAGTAACTCCTGCGTGAAATATCCTGGTTTACCTTCGCTGTTTGCGAAATCCTTGATCGTGGTGCCCCCTGCAGCAATGGCTTCAGAAAGAATGCTTGTAACGGCTTGAATCAAACGTTCGTAGGCGGTCTTGCTGACTTTACCAGCTGGTCGAGCGGGAGCAATGCGGGCGCGATAGAGCGCTTCACTGGCGTAGATATTTCCTACACCGACCACAACGTGAGCATCCATCAGAAACGGCTTGACCGCAACTTTTCGGTTTCGTGACAGTTTATGTATATAGGACGCATTGAAGTTACTATCGAACGGTTCCGGGCCCAGCGCCGACAAACGAACATGTTGCAACGGATCGGCAAGGGTCCAGAGGATGGAGCCAAAACGCCGTGGGTCGTTGTAACGCAGAGCAGTGCCATCAGTAAAAACGATTTCGACATGATCATGCTTACGTTTTTCTGTTTGCATGGAGTCGACCCGCAGATGTCCGGTCATGCCGAGGTGGACGATCATGGTTCCTGACGAGAAGGCAAACAGCAAGTACTTGGAACGCCGGCCAACGCCATCTATTCTCTGGCCAGGCAAGAGGCTTATCAGTTCCCGGGGAACAGGCCAACGTAAGGAACCGTTGTAAATCAGAACCTGCGCGACAACTTTATTGGCTACCAGCGGCTCAATGCCGCGGCGGGTGGTTTCTACTTCTGGGAGTTCAGGCATAAAGTTCCGTGACGCGTGGTGTGGGTCGAGCGGCGCGACAATACCGACAACGCTATTACATTCAACGCAAAGACGCAAAGATGATGAAAGAACGTAAAGGGAAACTTTTCTAGAAGAGGGTTTTCCTTTGCGTCTTCAGCCTTTACATAGCGTCTTTGCATTAAAAGTTCTCTGAATCTTTCTTCAGGACAATTTCAGTCAAAACAGAAAGATAAGAACCAACCTCCGGGGAGTTTTCCTCTGGGGCCCAGGGGGCAAAATCCTTATCGGACATGGCTACATAGGGACCAGGCTTGGTTTCAAAGAAGATGCTGCCCGGCTCAATAACAATAATCGAATGCCACTCCCCGGCCGGCAGATCGATCGCCAGGGTATGGCAGCCATCGCCGAAAGAGATCACCTGCTTGACCTCGCCGTCGTCATCAAAAACAACGAGCGCCAGCTTGCCGCGTACAGCCATGAAGCACTCGGGTTTCGGTGGATCGGTGTGACGATGCGGGCGTATGTAGGTGCCGGGTTCCATGGCAATGAAAAGCCGTTGACAAGGATCGGCATAGTCGTCATGCAGATTGAGGTTCTTGCGCAGGCGCTCTGATCCCGACGCTTCGAGACTTAATTGATCGAGAACTTTATGGCTGATGATTTTCACTTGCCGCCTCTTCAGAAAATCGTTGATGGATCACGCTTGGCGAAGTCGGCGAAGCTCAGTAATTGCGGATCTTCGGGAAATTCATCCTGGGTCACCTTTTGTCCGCGATGATAGCGCCAGGACTTCTCTTCACGATGCAGCCAGGCAAGTTCAATAAATTGCTGCACGGCCCCCTGCACTTTCATCTCCATGAGAAAGATAACCTGGCCCTCGTCTGCACTCTCCTGTTCCTGCAAAATCTGACAACGGGTTATCTCATAATCTGCCCCCAGGCTAGCCTTGCCGAATTCGAGATAGTCATCACGATCAGGAAACTGACGACGAAAGTTTGATTCAGAATGGTAGGTGTCGAAGATAAAACCGAAATCACCACGGGCGAAGGCTTCGCTGCGAGCGATGATAAGGTCTGAGGGTGAGTATGTAGAAAGGTTGTTTTCAATCATTCCAGAAATCCTGCGAGAAGCGGGGGCTGCGGACTGGGCACTGGGTTTTAATCTTACCCCTTATCCCTTATCCCCTAAAGCTAATCCTTAATCCTCGGATCCATAGCGTCGCGAAGCCCCTCACCCAGGAGGTTGTAACCAAGCACTGTAATCAGAATCGCCATGCCGGGGAAAACGGAGAGCCACCATGCGGTGCCGAGGGTTTGTTTACCGGAAATCAGCATGTTGCCCCATGATGGTGTTGGCGGCTGCACACCGATGCCGAGGAAAGAGAGTGCACTCTCGGTAAGGATGGCACCTGCGACACCAAGTGTTGCTGAGACCAGTACGGGAGAAATCGCATTGGGGAGGATGTGGCGAAAAATAATCCGGGCATCTTTTGCCCCTATCGCTCTTGCCGCAAGAACAAAATCACGTTCACGCAGGGAAAGGAATTCAGCACGCACCAGTCGCGCAACCCCCATCCAGCTGGTCAAGCCAATAATAATCATGATGTTCCAGATGGACGGCTTGAGGAAGGCAATGACCGCGAGAATCAGGAAAAAGGTCGGGAAACAGAGCATGATATCGACAAAGCGCATAATTAATGCGTCGATCCAGCGACCGTAATAACCAGCCATTGCGCCAAGCAGGATACCGATAAAGGTAGCTATACCGACAGCCACGAAACCGACTAACAAGGAGATTCTTGCACCATAAAGGATACGGACCAGAACGTCTCGACCGAGGTCGTCGGTACCGAGAGGATAAGCGAGGCCAGGTGGCTGCAATCTGTGGGCAATATCGATAGCGCCTGGGTCACGGCCGATAACCGGCGCTAGAATGGCGAGAAAAAACATAGCCAGCACAATAGCGGCTCCAGCCATGGCCATACGGTTGCGCCTTAAGCGCAGCCAGAGAACTTCACGAAAAAAAGTGGACATTACAACCTCTGGGGTGCTTCACATCAACTCGTCCAGATCTTCAGGACCAATTAAATCGCGATCAAGAAGAATGCGGACGAGGTTCTCATAACGATCTTCAAGTTTCTTCAGAGCTGCCATGTAGTGACCCATATCAGGTGCAGGCGCCGCAGCCGGTGCAATCGGTGCGGGTGCTTGCATCAACCCCTGCTCAGGTTCCGGGATCGGCATTACAGGAACAACAGGTTGTGTCGGTTTAGGAAGCTCGGCGAGATCGTCCAGTGCGAAATCGAGTTCTTCCTGATCGTCCACATCGGGTCCATAATATTTTTCTATAGCAGAGGTGATCGCTTCATCGGTAGCAAGCGCCGGTTTGATACGGCACCCCGTCATGAATTGCAGCGAATCTGTCACCATGAGGTTAGTCGGGTCAGTCATGGCGACGACAAGGTGTATGGTACCGTTTGTTTCTTTTTGCTCGACCGGAAGGACACGAAACTCGCGGGCTTTTTCCGGAGGAATGTAAGCCAGAACATCCTTGGGGATTTTTCGCCCGAAAAGTTCTATCTGCGGAAGGTCAAATTGTCGGGCGAGAAAGTCCTGGAGCTTATCTTCAGTGAGATAACCGAGCTTTATGAGCGACTCACCGAAACGCCCTCCCCAATGGCGTTGATAAGACAAAGCCGAATTCAACTGGAAATCATCGATAACCCCTGCCTGCTTGAGGATTTCTCCAAGCTTGAGATTCTTGGTCAAAACAATCTCCTGAATAACTAGGTCAAAAATAGACTGACTTTAATAGCTTATAACTGATCATCGAGAAATACACCATGATATAGTCAACCAATTTCACCTGCGACCAATACCGAAATATTCGAAGCCCTCGTCTTTCAGGCTCTGTGGGTCGTACTGATTACGACCATCGAAGATAACCAACTGCTTCATCATCTCTTTCATCGCCCGGAGATCAGGATGGCGGAACGGCTTCCATTCGGTCACAAGGGCCATGGCATCAACATCTTCAAGAGCTTCGTACTGATGACGGACCAGCGTGACGGATCCATTTGCAAACCATTGCCCCGGCAATTCGTTGCGGGCGGCTTCAAGGGCTTCCGGATCATAAGCTTTCACGCGCGCACCGGCAGAGAGAAGTTCTTCCATGAGAACGACCGCCGGAGCTTCGCGGATGTCGTCTGTGCCGGGTTTAAAGGCAACACCCCACAGCCCGAAAGTCAGGCCGCTTAGGTCTTCACCGAATCGGGCGGTTATCTTTCTGAACAGGACGTGCTTCTGGTCTTCATTACGCTCATGCACAGCCTGCAGAACCACTGACTTATAATCGTTCTCACCGGCCGTATGGATAAGAGCCCGGACATCTTTGGGGAAACAGGAACCACCATAGCCGCAACCGGGATAGATGAAGGAATAACCGATACGGCTGTCGGAACCGATACCAAGGCGAACGTTCTCGACATCGACACCGAGGCGATCACAGAGATTGGCAACTTCATTCATAAAAGAGATTTTGGTGGCCAGCATGGCATTGCCTGCGTACTTGGTCATTTCGGCATCTTTGACACCC
>JAOUDB010000215.1 GCA_029859485.1 Desulfuromonadales bacterium
GCTTGTAGCCGTGCCAGGTCTCCATATAGCCTTGGGCATTCTTCTTGACGCCTCGATCACAGACCTTTGGCAATTCCGCAAGCGCTTCTTGTGCCGTCTGGAGTCGCTGAAGATCGAGCCGTTTCAGTGGGCGAACCTCACCTTTGGTCGGACGCCCTCGCTTCTTCGCGACCTTGGGCAATTTAATCTTTTTTGCAGGTTTCTCTCGACCTGGAAGCGCCGTCGAATCCCGGCTGATGTGCCCAATCAACTCCGTTTCGAGGTGCTCTTTGACCAGTGAATCGTGGACGACCGTGCCCAAACCGGCCCTGGCATACTCGGCAAAGGCCCGTGAAAAGGTCGATTCCGAGGGAACTTCCTGCCGTTTGCTGAATCCACAGATGATCCGTAGATTCGGGGTGCTCAGCAAAGCGTTCCGCAAAGACCTGGTGTGCTGATAACGAAGTAACGCCTTAGCTACAAAGGCCCGAGCGATCGCTTCACGTTCCTTGATCGGTCGTCCCAACCATTGCCGACGGCGACTAACTGGGACATGCTGTTCAATCTGAATCAGCTCAAGAATCTTGACCAGACGCTTCTCCGGTTCTGTGAGCGGATCGGGGAGGCTTTCGTCAAGATAGGGAAACAGACTTTGCTGTACTGTTCCCATCAACCATGATATTTTCGCGTTGAGCTTCATGGGCCTCCTCCTGAGGATTATTTGGTCTGGTAACCTAATAATATCAGACAGTTGTCCTTGAAGCTCAACTTTTATATGCTTTTACAAAATGTATTCATAAACGTGAATGTACTTTTGCAAAAGGCTCAATAAGAAGCCAGTTTTCTTCTTAGAAGTCGCGTTATTTAAGAAAGGAGCCTCTGAATGATTTCAATGACCATCGCAGACTTGAACGGTTTGGTTATGTACCTGTCAGCGCCGACTTGCTCAGCTTTGACAAGGTCTTCTTTACTCTTTTTGGCCGATAGCATGACCACCGGAATATGACGGGTTGCTTCATTGGCTTTGATCTGTCGACATACCTCGAAACCATCCATAACAGGAAGCATAATATCGAGTAGAATCAGGTCGGGTTTCATGCTTGCCACCAATTCCAATGCTGAAGGACCATCCAGTACCCCTTTGACTTCGTAACCTTTTGTGGACAGCAGGAGACTTTCAAGCTCCAATAGGTGCTCCTCATCCTCAACAATCAAAATTTTCTTTTTGTTCATTGAGCTCCCCCTTGATTCTCAGCAACCGACATAAACAAGACGATTCAATTCTACCGAATAACCAATGTAGGTCAAAGAAGATAGGTTCTTATGTGTCTTCTACATTGCTCTGGATTCCTAGATTGCCTGAAATGCGAAATTCTTTTTGGCCCTGTATTACAATTTTATGACCACTTGGAAGCGTTCCAGGTGGCCATAAAATTGTGGCTAATGAGCGTTGAGGTAGGCTAGAAAAAGTGGACACCATATGTTTGTCAGATAACCCCATTTCTATATGTCTTGATATTTAAGAATGATTTTTGGGTGCAGCGGGTAAATAAAGATGAAGGCAGTAGAGTTCTTATTTATCCTACTGCATTGTCTTGTGCGTTTAAAATCGGCTGAAATGCTGATTTACTGGAAACCCTGACAAATAAAAAATGGCTACTCGGAATAGGTCCAGGTGGCCATTTGCGTTTTGATTACAGTGCCTCTCAAATATCTCCATCAATAACGCGCCAGTTATTGTCTCGTTTGAGGCATGATCTCAGCAACACCACAATCCCTCCTGAACATGGCTTTTCGATTGAGCCAAACAATAAAAACCGCAGCGGCCACAAAAAAAAAGCGTGTCGTAAGGTTGTGCATCAGGCCACATTGGATTGATGAGCTGGAAATGCAGCAGTGCTGGGAGCAGGATACTGCCACGCGAGGCATTGAATAATTGTGTCGCAATCACGCTGACGGCAACCGAGCCAACAAAAAAGGGAGTGAACGACCATGCGCTTTGCGGTGTCCCGCTCAACATGAATGCTGGAAGGTGCCACAGGCCCCAGATAACTCCAAGAATCAGTCCAGCCCAGAGTGGCGCGAACTTACGCTGTAGTAGAGGCAGGGCCAGGCCACGCCAGCCAAACTCTTCGACCGGGCCTTTGATGGCCATAAGTAGCAACGCAACAACAAGTGTCTGAAACGAGGGGAACGGGAATGGTTCGACGAAAAGGTTTCCCTTTAACACCGCTCCACCGAAGAAAAGCAGTGGGATGCCAATAATCAAAAAAGCATACCAAACCGGAGAGCAGCGCCATATTAATACCCTTGAAAGGTAACGCCGCAAACCTCCAGTGCCACCGTAGTAGATGACAACGATGAAAGCAGCGATTGCCGGTGAGTACACAGCTAAAAAGAAGAGCGGATGTTGTCCGGTCAATTCGCCAACTAGCGAGGTCATCTGGTTCGGGAGAAAAATGAACAACGCTATGATTCCCCAAGCCAAGCCAAAAGTAATGAGTAGAAATGGCACAAGAGAGTTGCTAGGAACCTGAGTGCTGTTGCAGCTAGATGAATCTGTAACCACGATAGCTTCCTTTATTTTGAATCGCCTCTGGTTTTGTAGATCTTTACTCAACAAAAAAAGCCGTACGTGTAAACCCGTTGATTGTCTGAACCCTACACAAATAAGACATTGAAGATGATACCCAAGCATAGCCCGAATTGAAAGATAGAGAGTTTCTTATTTATGTTCCTACATTGTTCAGGAGCAGTCAGATTGACAAAAATGCGAAATTCTTGCTGCCCCTGATAAATAATAAATGGCCACTCAGAATTGCTCCAGGTGACCATCGTTATTCGGATTAAAGGGTTTACTGAATGCCTCTATCAATAAGAGGCCGTTTTTCTTCTCGTAAGTCGTGACTTTCGAGATACATTCCTCCATCCACTTTACTTATTAAGTAACTTCTTAGTACCATCTTCAACTTGTTTGTATCGTAGTTTTATGATTCTACGAAAGTTTCAATTCTCTTTATCCTATTCGCATTGGCCCAGCGCAATAAGCATACATTTATGTGGGAGTCACCATAGTTATTTACAGGGGAAGGAAGCCAAAAGAGGCTCATGCACTAAAGAGTAGTTGGGCGAGTTTAACCTTTTGGGGTTTTCATTGAGGAACTTTACGACAATCTCTTTAACTTGAATTACCTTTACTCCCTCAGGAATACAATATTGGCCGTTAGAGCTACCAGCGTCCGCGATGCCCCTTATATAGCCATAACAAACGCCACTGTTAACGCCAGGTTCGGCCTCGCAGTCACGAAGTAATTCGTTTCCATTCGTGAAACCCAGCACAGGACCAGAGAACAACATGACAAACAGAATAGTAAAAATAGTTTTCCCCACGATTTCTCTCCTGGAAATGATGATGATTGATTATGCCATACATATATTAATGATCAATGCTGGAGAAAAGCGCAGACAGAAGAAAGCCCCGATCTATAACAGAGGGTCTTAGACTTTTTAAATAGTGGCATACGTAAAAAGTCACAGCGGCATGGGCTTGTCAATATTTTGCTGTCTATTCTATGCTTTCTTTTGTAATAAAACTTTTCACCACTAAAAAGACCAAGAAGTGTTCCGTAAACAAAACTTACAATAGCTGTCGCAAAGCATACAATTTCTCCCAAAACTTCAATCATTTTATCCACCTCTTACAAAGGCAGTACAAAGAATAATGCTTTTTAGTTTACCTGTAACCTAAGAACCTGAGCCTGCCATTAATCCGCCCTGGCAGTGGTGAATAATCAGGAAACTACATGCATCGCTCGGAGAGAGGAACGTTTTTTGACAAGGGGTTCTGAATGCCAAGATTTATTTTTCTCTCCTGGAGCTAAATCGAGCGAAGGCTCTTTAGCAAGAGTTGAAGACAGGTAGTCCTCTATCGCCCTCATTAATGCATCTTCTGGTCGTTCAAAACAAACCCCGACCCCCTGAATATAATTGTTTCCTTGAGATGGGGAGACATTATATGCCACACGGCCAAGAACATTTAACTCAGCGTAATGCCCTAGTAGTGGAATTGTTATTTCGATCTTTTGATCAAGAACAGGAGTTGAATACCCAGTTCTTACAAAAGCCCCTCTAGAGCTGAGGCTGGTAACCTGGGTAAGTTGGGAAGAATGGCCTTGGGTGAGAAGAGAGGGCAGTTTAACTTCTAAACGAATATTTTTACGGGAATAACTGTCCAGATTTTCATGGAAATAATTGTGGAGGTCAAAAAGATGGAGAACCTTCTTTCGTCGGTGATCATAGAGTAGGAATGATCCCTCCTCCTTCTCTGCAAGCAAAACAGGGCAGAGATTTGAGGCCTCCAGAAGATTTTTTTCAACACCCTCAATTTTAGATCCTTTATTTGCTAATTTTGCATCAACAAGAACTAGATCTGGCACAGATTCTTGTATGGTGACTCGAAGACTCTTAGTGTTGGTAAAAAACTCCCCCACAAAACCCATGCGAGAAAGAGCTAATCCCAAACCGGTCAGGTTGTTATTGGTCTGCAATACTGAAATCTTTGGTTTTTTCATTTGTATTACTCTTTCCCCCTTAAATAGCTGCACCTTTAATCTCTTAGCACAGAAAGTGCCAACATGGAGGCCGTAAGCTACTTCTAAACAAATGGCGAAATAATATGTTTTTTAAAGAGTTTTAGGCATGTACGCAACTGGGGAGACGGTAAAATAACTAGATTAAAATGTCATATGGCAGGCAGAAAATAAGGTAACTGCCCCTAGTTAGTTTGTTTGATAAATCTCACGACAAACAAAAAACCTACGTATCCTGATAATTAAGAATGGATTTGTGGGAGATATATCATTCAGCAATAAAGAGGAGATAATTACTAAAATTCCTCTCGCATTGTTTTGAGGTGCTCAGATTGGTATTTTTGTGTGTTTCTCAGAAACCCTGATATATAGGAAAGGCCACCAAGGATCTAACCCCTGGTGGCCATCGTTTTGTGCATTAAAGAGCTTCCTAAATGTCTCTATGAATAAGAAGCCGGTTTTCTTCTTAGAAGTCGTGTTATTTAAGAAAGGAGCCTCTGAATGGTTGCAATGACCATCGCAGACTTGAACGGTTTGGTTATGTACCTGTCAGCGCCGACTTGCTCAGCTTTGACAAGGTCTTCTTTACTCTTTTTGGCCGATAGCATGACCACCGGAATATGACGGGTTGCTTCGTTGGCTTTGATCTGTCGACATACCTCGAAACCATCCATAACAGGAAGCATAATATCGAGTAGAATCAGGTCGGGTTTCATGCTT
>JAOUDB010000216.1 GCA_029859485.1 Desulfuromonadales bacterium
TCACAGAATTCAAACTGGCGGCGCTGTTGGTCAATTGTTCTGCGCCGGAAGCCGTGGATCAGGCCATCCCCCTGCTGGCAAATCGAGGCGTCCCCATAGGCGCTTACGCCAACGGCTTTGTGGAAATTGCCAAAGACTTCCTGCAGCAGGGAGCAACGGTGGAGATATTGGAAAAACGCTCGAACCTGGAACCGAAGACTTACGCAGACTTCGTGGATGGCTGGATCAAGCAAGGGGCAACAATTGTCGGCGGCTGTTGCGAGGTCGGCCCTGCGCATGTCGCTGAGCTGGCCAAACGATTGAGGCAAAGGAGGTTGCTATGACCTTAGAACTGCTTAAGGGAACGCAGGCCTGGAGCGCGGTCCTCAGCATGGGCATTCTGCTCTGTTGTTTCTTTTTCTCTCCTTGGCCCAAGACTGGGTCTACAAGATGCACAGCAAGTTTTACCATGTTCAAAGAGAGCAATTTGATGCCATCCATTATGCCGGGATGGCTTTCTACAAAATCTGTATTTTTACCTTTTTTATCGTGCCTTATCTGGCTCTTCGAATTATGACGTAACATAGAAGTAAAGGCTTCCTTCATGTACCGACAAGCTAGCGAAAACGATTACCAGGAAGTCCTGGAAAAGGTCCAGCAGAAGACCTTGGTCTATGGCGATAGAACCCTGATGGCAGAGTTCAGGCTGGAGCAGGGGGCCGATCTCCCCAGACATAGCCATCCTCATGAACAGACCGGCTACCTTGTCAGCGGAGAGCTCACGTTGACGATCGGTGATGAGACTCGTCAGGTTAAACCGGGTGACAGCTGGTGTATCGCAGGGGATGTTGAACACAAAGCAATGGCTGTCGAAGACTCTGTAGCGATCGAGGTTTTCTCTCCGCTACGAGAAGATTACATTCCGCAAGCATGATGCCTTTTTTTCACTATACAGACATGGTCTTGCCGCAGATTCTGATTTTCCTTCTGGTGGCGGCCACCCACGATATGCTCGGAGGCTGGAATCAAACCGACGATGCCATGGGGACAGTGCTGATTCTCTTTTTACTCAGTCCGGTGGTGACGCTGGCTCTGTTGGTTACCGAGATGGTCAGGTGCTATAAAGCCAGGAAAGGGGAGCGGACTTTCTTCTTCATCGATTTGGCGATGGTTCTCTTTGCCGAAGCGCTCGCTATCGATTTTTACTTTCTCAGACAACTCCGGATGGAGCGTTTGCATGGAAATTCTCTACGAGGATAATCACCTGCTGGTGGTCAACAAGCCTGCCGGCCAGCTGGTGCAGGGCGACCAGACCGGACGCACCACCCTGCTTGAAGAAGCCAAGGCTTGGTTGAAAGAGAAATACAACAAGCCCGGCAATGTCTTCCTCGGCCTGGTGCATCGTCTTGACCGCCCGGCCTCGGGCGTTGTGGTTCTGGCCCGCACCACCAAGGCCGCGTCGCGGCTTTCCGAAGAAATTCGCAGTCGCCGGCCACGCAAAAGCTACTGGGCTCAGGTTGCCGGTGAAGCTCCACTTCAGGGGCAATTTATCGATCAGCTCGAACGGGATGAGTTCAATTCTCGAGTGGTCGCTGCTCCGGCCGGGAAAGAAGCACGTTTAAGCTATAAACGCCTCAACTATGTTAATGGCGTCAGTCTTGTTGAAATCGCCCTAGAAACAGGACGACATCACCAGATTCGGGTTCAGTTCAGTCATCGAGGTTTTCCGATTCTGGGAGATCGGCGCTACGGTTCAAGGCATTCTTTTGGGGCGGATGCCATTGCCCTGCATGCTCGCGAGATGGTCATCCGCCATCCGACCCAGCGTGATGAAATGAGCTTTGTTGCTGAACCGAATGAAGATTGGTTGAATCTAGCCTGACAAGGGAGGTGCCACCGTGAAATCACTCAAAGAGCTATATCGAATTGGCACCGGTCCCTCCAGCAGTCACACCATGGCTCCGCGGAAGGCTGCTGAGCAGTTTCTTGCGCGGCAGGCCTCTGCGGCTTCCTTCCGGGTCACGCTCTTCGGCAGCCTGGCCGCAACCGGCAGAGGGCACTTGACCGACAAGGTGCTGGAGGATGTTTTTGCGCCCCGCGCCTGTGAGATTCTCTGGAGGCCGGAGACTGAGCTGCCTTTTCATCCCAACGGTATGTACTTTGAGGCTCTGGCCGGAGATGGCCGCGTTCTTGAAAAATGGGAAGTCTACAGCATCGGCGGCGGTGCTCTTCAGGAGGCAGGGAAAGAGGTCGCAAGCGAAGACGTTTATGCTCTGAACAGTATGGAAGATATCCTGAAGCGCTCTGCCGAAACGGGCGAGTCGTGCTGGGAATATGTGGCCAGCTGCGAAGGGGAGGATCTTTATCCGTTCCTCGACGGGATCTGGGACGTCATGTCAGAGTCTGTCGTGCGGGGGCTGAATCATGTTGGGGTTCTTCCCGGTGGTCTGGGCGTGGCGCGCAAGGCACAGGCCTTTCATCGCAAAGCCTCACTTTACGGCCCGGATTTTAAACGCAATGGCCTGCTCTGGGCATATGCTCTGGCTGTTTCTGAAGAGAATGCTGCTGGTGGCATTATCGTCACTGCGCCGACCTGTGGCGGCAGTGGCGTTTTGCCGGCGGTTTTGCGATACTTGAGCGAGAGTCTCGATTGCAGCAGGCAAGACATTCTGCGAGCTCTGGCAACGGCCGGACTGGTCGGCAATCTGGTCAAGCACAACGCCTCAATCTCGGGGGCGGAGGTTGGTTGCCAGGGCGAGGTTGGCACGGCTTGCTCTATGGCCGCAGCGGCAGCGACCCAGTTACACGGCGGCACGGTGCGCCAGATTGAATATGCGGCAGAGATGGGGCTGGAACATCACCTCGGCCTGACCTGTGACCCGGTCAATGGCCTGGTGCAGATCCCGTGCATAGAACGCAACGCGCATGCTGCGACCCGGGCTTTAAGCTGCTGTCATTTTGCTTTGCTTTCAGGTGGTGAACACAAGATCACTTTTGATGAAATAACGCTTGTCATGAAAGAGACCGGCAAGGCTTTGCCGTCGATTTATCGTGAGACCTCCGGGGGTGGAATTGCCGAGGCTTATCGGCAGCGCAAGCAGGATTAGCAAACCCTCGCCACAGAGACACAGAGGACACAGAGAGAACTGAACGGGTGTTTTCACTTTGTTCGTCAATTGATATTCTCAAACAACAAGGAGATCAATAATGCTTATTCTACGCCCTCTAGCAACCCTGATGCTGCTCGTTGCCCTAAGCTTGCCGACGACCGGTTGTATGCCAACGGTGGGGGAAGCTTTTCCTTTCTACAAGGTTCGCCAGATAGAAGTGGAGAAAACCACCATGGCAGAGATACGGGAGATGTTTGGTGAGCCATGGCGTACCGGTCTCGAAAATGGTGAACGAACCTGGACTTATGGTGAGTATGGTGTCAATATTTCACGCGATCTGGTGATTCGTTACGATGATCGAAACGTGGTTAAATCTTACAGCTTCAGTTCCTCGGAACCCGAGGACGCAAACCTATAATGTTAAAAGGCTCTTTGTGGGAATGACCGCCCTGACAACCTATCTGATCGCCATCACCCTGCTGACCATTACGCCAGGCGTCGATACCATGCTGGTGATTCGTAACACCGCGCGCGGCGGTTGGCGAGATGGCGCGGTGAGCAGCCTCGGTATTTGCTCCGCGCTCTTTCTGCACGCGACTATCTCAGCGGTAGGGATATCAGTGATCCTCTTGCAGGCGGCCTGGGCCTTCAGCCTTTTGAAAATGGCAGGAGCCGGCTACCTGATCTGGTTAGGCCTCAGCAGTTGGCTAAAAATTCTAAAACAAGAAAAGTTCGAGATTGTAAATGGGAAGCCGTCGGGGGGCGCTTTTCTGGTGCAGCGGTCCTTGCGGGAAGGTTTCCTCTCCAACATCCTCAATCCGAAGACGGCCATTTTTTACATGGCTTTTCTGCCCCAGTTTATCAACCCTGCCCAGTCGGCAATCCTGCAGTCGCTCTTTCTTGCCGGTTTGCACTTTGTCATCGCCATGATCTGGCAGTGTCTGCTCGCCCTGATGGTCAAACAACTCAAGATCTGGTTGCAGCGGCCGAGAGTCAACCAGGTTTTTGATGGGGTCACAGGCACAGTGATGATTGCGCTCGGCTTGCGAGTAGCAACTGAAAGTTGATTCTAGAGTGCCACAGTTCGAGATTTTGTAGATGACCTGACTCCAAACTTTGTGCCATCAATACTTTAAATGCAATAAGGGCTGATCACCTGGTGACTAGCCCTTATTGCATTGATAATTCTTTTGCTAAAAACCCCAAAACCTTCTGAGATTAACTTTCCGGCTCACTGATAGACTTTACCCCGTCATGCTTTAAGAGACTCTGAATGGACAGCAGGTATTCTGTGGAAAGATCTAAAAACTGGAGGCCGACGCCAGGCGGAAGCTCAGGTTTCTTTGGCTCGTCTTGCGCGTTTACCCAAGCGACCTTTGCTCTGCAATTGACCACTTTATCTGCATCCGGTAATGTGAAGCTGAGTAACACTTTATCGTTAACGGAAAAACTGGTTTTCGTTTTGAGGAAAAGTCCGCCGCTACTCAAATCCACGCTAAAGCCATAAAGCACCATTTCCTGTGAGGGTCCATAATAGACACGTAACTCGGCCTGCAAAGATCTTCTTGAGTTTCCTGTTGCCGGAATTGTTGCTTTTGTATCCATAGAAACCCTCCAAAGGCGATAATGTAATAATTTCAGCATTCTACATCAGGCAAATGGTAAGGTCAAAGGTGGCAGAGGTCCTGTTATTCTTCTGGCATAAATGTCCCTACGTTGTGTCTCAGGAACCAACCTTAAAACAGTCACCTATCCCTTCTGCGTAACTTGTCGCTTTTAACCCAAAAGTCTCCTGCCATTCCTCCGGATCACAAACGTTTCCTTCGATAAGCATGGTGAGTTGGTCGCTGGTAATAGGAAAATGCTCACTGCTCTGCATCACCTTGATCAATGGTTTGATCATAAAAAGCGGCTGGTGAAGTTTGGTGGCGAGGCCCTTGCCCATGGCCTGCGAAGTCAAGTCAAGAATCTCATCGTAACTGTAACTTTCTCCGCCGCCCTGATGATAGGTCTTACCGATCGTTTCCGGCATCTCCAAGGCCTTAACGAAGCTGGACGCCACCTCTCTCAGGGCCACCGGCTGCATGCGATACTGTCCGTCGCCGATTACCGGCACAACAGGGAGTCTGCGGATGACCTCAGAGAGCATATGGACGAACTCACTCCCTTGGGCAAAGATCAACGATGGGCGAAAAA
>JAOUDB010000217.1 GCA_029859485.1 Desulfuromonadales bacterium
CCTTCCTGTGCAGCAAGAATCGCCGCGTCCGTTGAGGCCGGGATCCTGGGATTCCATATGTTTGAGAAAGGCCAACAGTTCTACGGCGGCGACGGCATTGTCTCAAAAGGTGTGGAGAACACGATCAACAACATTGGCCGACTCGGCCGTGAAGGGATGCGAGAGACCGACAAAGAAATCATTCGCATTATGCTTGAAGACTAGCAGCAATACAGACAGGAAAGCCCTAACCTGCGAAAGGCTGGGGCTTTCTTTTTACCGAAAGTCGTTACATTTAAGAATAGAGATGAGGTTTCTTGCTAAAGATCAGCATCAGGTCTCGAACAGAACAATCACTTCTTGCGGAAACAATAAGGCCATTAATACGAATTTTGAGCAAGCCATCACAATCAATACCAGGGTCACGTCTTTTGGGGTCATGATGAGATAAGACTTCTGAGTTAAGATAAAGATCAGCAACAGCCTGGCATACCTTCCCTTTCAAAAGCCCGCAATCAAGGCAACCATCGCAGAGTATTTCTATAATCATTTTTCCACCATCAAAAAAAACTCGGACTCACAATGGGAAATGCGAGGCATCGTTGCTTGCAATGTGATCCAACTATCACTGAGAAAAATCACCTAAAGGGTTATATATTGTCAATTTGACAATACTTGACGACAAAGAAGACAATGACTTCGTCGTACGGACACATAACAATGGCAACACTTTTCCACGTGACCTTGAAAATGGGGGTTAAGTCGCTTCATAAATGGCCCTATCAAAAAGTAGCCATATTGCGGCTTGGAAGTCGTGATTTGTAAGGCTTAAATTAAGGAAATGTTAATCATTTGGAGCGAATACACCATCAGGCAAAGCCTGATTAAGCTTAAGCCGGGTAATTGAGAGGACGGAGATATTTTTCCCGCCAGCAAAATTGTTGAGTGTAAGAGGAAACACTGCGCCATCAACTGTTTTGAAATTGTCATACTCTGTACCTAAAATACTACTCCCCATTCCACCCATGTCGAACCTTGCTTCAACACGGCGGATGAGATGTGTCTCGAAATCTATGTAAACTTTTAAAGTGGGGGCGTTCGCCAACTCAATAAGCAATATCTCCATTGGCCGTCCATGAAGTTCTTCAACTCCTCTGTGAACAGCTTTTGCGGAACCATCAGCCAGGCTCATCGGCAAATCAAGATAACCATATTGGTAACGCATAGATGAAAGAGAAACAGGCTTAGCTGCACTGAGCCGGTCGCCGCTACCCTGTAACCCTCTGCCATGACTTAGGATCCTCACCTCTCCACCTCGTTCTGGCATAATGTCTATTCTTAACTCACCGGGCCGACGCATTGTTCTGGCATAGCCACCGGAGGTTTTGCGCAGAAAATCGTCAATCCGGCCATGTGCTGAAACGGTTTTAATTTTTAAGACGTTATTTTTGCCACCATAAGCTTCCAGAACATTATTTACGGTCCTCTGCAGTTGCCCTTCATATGCATGGACATGAACACTGACGAGTTGAAATAATACCGAGAAAAGTATCAAACAGAGAACTTCTAAAGAGCTGAGATCACTCTTTGACAGGCGAAAAACAAACAAAGCGACCTCCTTCGTAATCAAGGTTGCAAATGACACTCTAACGAAATGATTTTATCGATCAAAGTTGGCGTTTAATAATGAGTGAAAAAACTGCAGGCACCCCTTCCCTGGGGGCCATGCAATCCAGATCCTACGCAAAACAAATGAGTTATTTCCCTTGATTGCTTATTTCAGAATTTAACTCATAAGCCATTCTTTGTCCTGCTTCAATTTGTCTTTTTGTCATCATGCCGGTCAACTCACGCAGGTGGGATTGAGCTATGGCGTTATTTTGTTTGGCTGCCAGGCTTAGCCATGCAAATGCCTCAATCATGTCTTCTTCATTATTTTTCCCGGCATAAATCTGAAAGCCTAAATTGCTTTGCGCTAAAACATATCCTTGTGAAGCGGCTAATCGATACCATTTCTTAGCCTCTGCTATGTTTTGTTCGACCCCTTGCCCCATTTCATACAATCTTCCAAGTGAGTTCTGGGCTTCAGCCAAACCATGAAGAGCCGCCTCTCGATAAAAGGTAAAGGCCTTGACAGTATCCTGTTTCACTCCAGTGCCTGACTCGTACATTAGCCCAAGATTGAATTGCGAAAGTAAGTCTCCTGCGTTTGCGGCTCGCTGATACCATAGCGCTGCTTCGGCGGGATTCCTTTTAACCCCGATTCCAGCAGAATACATTTGGCCAAGATTGTATTGAGCTCCTGCATGACCATGCTCTGCAGCTTTAAGCCACAATAATCTGGCTTGGTCATAATTTTTCTCCACGCCATCACCTGTCACATAACGGACAGCAAGTTCATTTAGTTCAGAGGGGCTCAATTCATGAGCGGTTGCTATAACATTTTTCAGAGGAGCCCCATCACCAGCCCATGACTGAACAAAAAACGACGTTGAGAGCGAAAGTAAAATTGCAAGAAATAATATTCTCATAGGGAAAGAACCTTCCAGGTGGTGTAACCATCGAAATTAAAAAAGCCCCACAGCCAAAGGAGGGGGATGACTACGCGGCACTGTCTTTCAGTAAGCAAACGGTTATTTGTCTGCCCACACATACTCTAACATCCTCTTCGCGTCTCCGTCTATTCGCCCGACCCTGAAATGTCAGCAGTCGTGATCCGTTGAAAAAAGTGAGCCTTAAGAGGGGCACATGTTCTTTGCCTGGCCGCTTGATGCCCTTTTGACAGATCTTGGTGTTTTTCAGTTCGAGCTCTGGATAGATTGGGACAAAGGGACATGAAAGGGTAAGGTGCAAACAAAAAGGACCTGCAAGTTAATGCAAGTCCTTGATTTTATTGGTAGCGGGGGCAGGATTTGAACCTGCGACCTTCGGGTTATGAGCCCGACGAGCTACCTGACTGCTCCACCCCGCAACAGAATTTTGAAATTTACCCGTCCCCCCTGATGATGTCAAGAAAAAACTCACCCCTTATCGCTTCCTGACAAGAGCTGTCAAGCGCTCTTTTTCCTTCAATAGAGCAGCAGCAGTGTCGGCTCCCTCTCGGCTACTATATGGCCCGGCCAAGACCCTGTACCAGACCCCCTTGTCGCCAAGATCAGCGGTCTCGATAAAGGTTGAAAGTTTATATAGCTTAAGCCGAGCAGCCAAACCCTTGGCGTCATCACCGGTACGAAAAGAAGCGATCTGCACAACAAAAGAACCTTCAGCAGAAACGGTCGGCACGGTTGCCCGCTTAGGCGTAGCAGCAACCGGCTTCACCTCTGTTTTCTTGGCGTCACGCTTATGTTTCGCCTGCACCGCCTTTGTCGGCTGCTCTGGTGGCAGATTGATGCCACTGCCAAGGGGAGCCTGATTGCCCTTCGGCAGGTTGTCATAAAAGGTTAATCGCTCGGGTTTTTCCGGCACCGTTTCTTCCTGCGGAGGCGGCGGAGGCACAACCTGGGTCACCTTGGCAGGTATTGAGGAATCCACCTCTGCGACAAGCCCCTGACTAGAAATATTCCTTTGCCCGAACATCACCCCAAGAGAAAAGCTGACAGCTGCGACTGCAATGATCAACACAACAATCAACATTAGCTGCTTGCGTTCGATGCGTCGCTGAGTTCTCGATACAACCGGTTGCACCATCATCCCCACCCTCCGTGGCGAAACGTCACATTCGCTCCGGAGCGTCAACTCCGAGCAGGTTCAGTGCATTGGCGAGGACCGTTCGCACACCCTTGACGAGATAGAGCCGTGCCTGCGTCGTCGCCAGATCATCAACCAGCACCCGCTGCCGGTTATAGTAACTGTGAAACTGGGACGCAAGCTCCTGAAGGAAGTAGACAATGCGGTGCGGCTCACGGTTCTGTGCTGCGTTAACAACGGTTTCCGGGTAACGTGCCAGGTGCTTCGCCAGGGCCAGTTCCTCGGTGAGCGTCAAGCATGACAAATCTAGCGCCTCGCGTTCCAGAGTCACCACACCTTGCTCCTCAGCGTTGCGGCAAATGCTGCAGACCCGAGCATGAGCGTACTGCACATAGTAAACAGGGTTGTCATTGCTTTGCCGCTTGGCCAATTCAAGGTCAAAATCAAGCTGGCTGTCTGCCCGCCTAAGCAGGAAGATAAAACGACAGGCATCTTTCCCGACCTCGTCTACCACTTCGCGCAAAGTCACAAACTCACCCGAGCGAGTGCTCATGGCGACCGGCTCCCCTTCGCGCAGCAAGCTAACCAGTTGCACTAGGATGATCTGCAAATCATCGGGGTTGCGACCCAAGCCATTCACGACGGCCTTCATCCGTTGAACGTAACCATGGTGGTCAGCGCCTAAGACATCAATGACAGTGTCGAAACCACGACTGAACTTTTCCAGGTGGTAGGCAACGTCTGAGGCGAAGTAAGTTGTTTCTCCATTTGAACGAACTAGAACACGATCCTTGTCATCACCAAAATCGGTGGTGCGAAACCAGACAGCACCATCCTTTTCATAGGACAGGCCCTTCTCCTTCAGAACTTTAAGTCCGTTAGAAACTTCATCGCGATCAAACAGTCCCTGCTCACTGTACCATCGGTCAAAGGTAATACCGAACGCCTCGAGGTCGTCCCGGATACCCGCCAGGATACGGTCACCACCGAAGCAGCCGAGTGATTTGATTGCCTCGTTCTCGTCCAGCTCAAGGTAGCGAGTCCCTTCAGCCCCATGAATCTCTTTGGCGAGGTCGAGGATATAGTCCCCCTGGTAACAATCATCAGGGAACTCAACCTGCTCACCACACACCTGCCGATAACGCAACAAGAGCGAGAGGCCAAGGGTACGCATCTGGTTGCCTGCGTCGTTTACATAGTACTCACGCTGGACTTCATAGCCGGCCGCCTGCAGGACTGAAGCGACCACGTCGCCTGTTGCGGCACCGCGGCCATGACCGATATGCAAAGGGCCGGTTGGGTTCGCACTGACGAACTCGACCTGGACCTTTTGGCCCTCACCTACCTGAGAGAGGCCATAGTCTTTCCCCTTCACGGTGATCTCGTCAAGAACTTCATACCAACAACCTGGCGCCAGGGTAAAATTGATAAATCCCGGCCCTGCGATCTCAACCTTGCTCAAGAAATCACAACCATCGAGAGCTTCGACCAGGGCTTCAGCAATCTGCCGAGGTGATTTCTTTTCAGCGCGTGCCATAGTCATGGCCAGATTAGAGGCAAAATCACCGTGATCAGGGTTTCCCGGGATTTCAATCTGCAC
>JAOUDB010000017.1 GCA_029859485.1 Desulfuromonadales bacterium
TGCCGGTATTCTCAGCTCACTTTTGCAACCCCGCTTACGGTGATTATATTATGTTTGGTATAGGTTTTCCTGAACTCCTCATGATCATGGCCATCGCCCTGATCGTGCTCGGACCGAAACGTCTCCCTGATATTGCCAAAGCCCTCGGTCGAGGACTTTCGGAATTCAAACGCGCCTCCGACGAACTGAAGCAGACCTTCGAGGCCGAAGTCCGTAATCATGACACCGACCAGCAACCCCCTCCACCTGTCAAGCTGACCCCGCCCGGAGCCATGCAGAGCCCCTATCCTGACGAGGCCAACGCTGACGCCCCGGAGCCTTCCATCGTCCCGGAGCTTGATGTCGACAAACCAACGTTAGAAAAATCAACGGCTGAAACCGAGAAGAAGAGCGAGGACTCCCGGCATGAGTGATCAACAGATGCCGTTGACCACTCACCTAGAGGAGTTACGCCGCAAGCTGATTATTGCCGGCGTTTCCTGGCTGGTGGCCTTTCTGGTCTGCTATTCATTTTCAGAACAACTCTTCAACCTGATTGCAGACCCGGTTCGCCAGGCGTTGCCGGAGGGGACCTCGCTGGTCTTCATCACGGCAACCGAGCCCTTTTTTACTTACCTGAAAATAGGCGCCCTAGCCGGGCTGCTCGTCTCCATGCCGGTGATCTTCTGGCAAATCTGGTCCTTTATCGCACCGGGCCTTTATGCAAACGAGAAGCGCTACGTTTTCCCCTTTGTGCTGGCAAGCTCGTTCTGCTTCGCCTGCGGCGCTTTTTTCGGTTTCAACTTCGTCTTCCCCATGGCCTTCAAGGTGCTTATTGAGTTCGGCACCGGCGGTGGTGAAATCAGCGCCATGCTCTCCATGGGCTCCTACCTCTCCTTGTCGAGCAAACTCCTGCTTGCCTTCGGATTGGTTTTTGAGCTGCCGGTGGTGATCTTCTTTCTGGCCCGCATGGGCATCGTTGACTACAAGTTCCTCGCCCGTAATCGCAAGTTCGCTCTCCTCGCCGCGTTCCTGATCGGTGCCATGCTTACGCCACCGGATGTTTTTTCACAAACAGCGCTGGCCCTGCCCTTCATCATCCTCTATGAAATCGGAATTATCATCGCAAGGCTGTTTGGCAAGCGTCGTGAAACCGATGAAGAAGCAGACCAAAAAGCCGAGGCGTAACCACCCTGCTCCGCTTCAAAGGGACAAAAGGCGACCCTGCAAGAAGAGAGCAGGGCCGCCTTTATTTCTTGGGGCAACGAATGAAGAGCTATTTGGCTGCTTTTTTCAGCTCCGCATCAATCATCATCTTGAAGCCTTTAAGACTACGATCTTTCAACTGGAGTCCGTTGATATACGCAGCCGGTGTGCCACGCACGCCGGCGTTGGCCCCCAATTGTATATCGTTGTTCACTTCCTGGAGCAGGGCTGGGTTTGCCACGTCTTGGTCAAAACGTGCCATATCAAGGCCGACAGACTCGGCCAGTTCACGGATTTTGGCATTATTCAGCTTGTTGTAATTGGCAAACAACTGATCATGTAAAGGCCAAAACTTGCCCTGGTTGCGCGCTGCAATACTAGCAACGGCTGCCTGCTTGGCAAACTTGTGCATGCTCAGAGGAAAATGCTTGAATACCACCTTGACCTGCTTGGGATAGGCAGCCATCACCTGGTCCAGCGTCGGCACCAATTTTGCGCAGTAGGGGCACTGGAAATCATCGAAGAGGGTAATGGTTACAGGCGCATCCGCATCCCCCTTTACGGCGGAGCTTCCAACCGGAAGCTGCTGTACATGAGCAATGGCGAGAATCTGCAATTCGTTGCTTTTGCTGTTACCCAGGTAAAGCGTCTGTCCGTCCGGGGAAACTTCCAGACTGGTGACTCCCGCTCCAACCTTGAAGAGCTCCTGCGGCTGGCCGTCAGCTGAGAAAATCTGGACCTCTCCCGTTTCAAGGAGAACAAAGAGACGCCCGTCACTGACACTCTGGGCAACATCGACCGGTTGTTTGCCCAGGGGGTGACTTTTGACCAGATTCTTTTCGAGTTCCGCACAGACCGAGCCGGCCATT
This sequence comes from Desulfuromonadales bacterium, assembly GCA_029859485.1. GTDB lineage: Bacteria > Desulfobacterota > Desulfuromonadia > Desulfuromonadales > BM103 > M0040. The sequence continues at coordinate 2,055 of JAOUDB010000017.1, forward strand.
AACAGCAGACCGAGCAACAACATCAAAATACGACTTACACCTGACATGAGTGATACCCTCTCTTTGTTGAATTTTGAGAACACGACCTGTTGTCGTGTATCCCTTAACTTAACCATTAAGCATTCACTATAATTACCCCCAGCAGGGGACTATGTCAATCACAGCAGATGACAAGCCTTGACAATCGTTCCTTGCGACGGCATAACTTGAGATTCCATGACAACTCCAGCTCTTGCCATTCATAACCTCTCTAAAGAGTTCGACGGTGCCATCGCCGTCAACGACATCTCGTTTACGATCGAGCCCGGAGAAATATTCGGTCTGCTCGGGCCTAACGGTGCCGGTAAAAGCACGACAATCAACATGATCGGCGGTGTCTCGCGCATCGGTAGCGGCTCCATCGAGATCTTCGGTGCAGACAACCAGAAGGACTACCGCACCACCCGGCGTATGGTTGGCGTTATGCATCAGGAAATCGTCATCGATAATTTCTTCACCATCGACCAGGCCCTGAGACTGCACGCCGGCTATTATGGCGTTCGTGATGATGAAGCCTGGCGGCTACAATTAATCGACCGCCTGGGTCTTAAACCACACCTGCACAAGGTGATGATCAAGCTCTCCGGCGGCATGAAGCGCCGTTTCATGATCGCCAAAGCGCTGATTCACAAGCCCAGGTTGCTCATCCTTGATGAACCGACCGCCGGTGTTGACGTGGAGCTGCGCCACACGCTCTGGGATTTTGTGCGTGAAATCAACCAGCAGGGCACGACCATTCTCCTGACCACTCATTACCTTGAAGAGGCCGAGCAGATGTGCGAGCGCCTCGCCATCATGAACCACGGCAAGGTCATCGCACTTGAATCAACCGAGACCCTGCTGCAGGAACTCGGCACGCGCACGATCATTGTCCACCTGCAGGAGCCGATTACAAAAGCACCCGATAATCTTTGTTGCCAGGCGACGGAACTTGACGAGTCCGGCACAACCTTGCAATTGACCTTGTCAACCAGTCAACCGACCGGGGACCTGTTGCAACGACTCTGTGAGATCGGCCTTTCAATCGCTGATATCGAAACCAGAAGCGCCGGGCTCGAAGAAATTTTTCTGCAAATGACCAAGGCGGGCAGGGTGGACGCATGAATCAACAGAGCGACAACGCTTTTAACTCCTGGCTGCCTTTTTACACCCTGCTGAGAAAAGAGATCCGCCGGTTCCTGCGGGTAGCCTCCCAGACCCTGGTCACCCCGGTCATCACCGCCTCGCTTTATCTCTTTATCTTCGGAGCCACCCTCGGTGAACGCATCAGCGTACTCGAAGGCTTCAGCTATGCCCAGTTCGTTATACCGGGCCTGATCCTGATGGGTATCATCAACAACTCTTTCTCCAACGTGGCATCCTCGCTCTTCATGTCGCGCTACCTTGGCAGCATAGTCGACCTTCTGGTCACACCAGTCACCCCGACCCAGTTCATCATGGCTTACACTCTGGCCGCTATGTTGCGCGGGCTGGCTGTAGGCCTTGTGGTCTGGCTGATCTCCTGTCTTTTTGCCACGCTGCCCTGGGCGCACCCTTTTGCCGCGATCACTATGGCTTGTCTCGCCAGCTTCCTCTTTGCCCAGTTCGGCATTATCGCTGCGATCCACGCAGACAACTTCGATTCGCTGTCGATGTACACCAACTTCATCATTTTACCCCTGATCTATCTCGGCGGGGTTTTTTACCCGATCTCCATCCTGCCGCCACTCTGGGCCAAGCTTTCTCACCTCAACCCGCTTTTCTATCTGATTGACGGTTTCCGTTATGCTATTCTCGGTGTCGGCGACCTGTCTTTTGTCGTCTCTTTCTGCACGGTTATTGCTATGGCACTGGGGCTTTTTGCCTGGGCTGCCATCCTGATTGCGCGCAGTTATCGTTTGCGCAACTAAGACCACCTTTTTTCCTGCTTGTTGGTGCCCTTTGCACCAATAGAAAGAGAGCCCGTCCATTCAGACGAGCCCTCTTTATTCACCTAATATCACACGATTGCCTGCAGCAATTTTTCTGTTTCTAGGCTGACTCCGCATTATTTGCAGCAGTTTCAGCTTCTGACATACTCTGAATCAGTACTCCGGCACCGATGGTTGCAGCGTGCCGTACCAGGCTATCTGCCCGTTTTCCATCATGGTTCCTAAAGGCTTCGATCATATTGCGGTGCTCTTCCACTGATATTTCCATACGGCCTGGCTGTGAAAGGGACGCCAGGCGCAGGCGCTTGAATCTCATCACCAGCTGGTTAATCATCTCGTAGAGTTTATCGTTGCCGGCCGCCTTGATAAAGAGATCGTGAAACTCATTATGCACACGGAAAAAGCTCTTGACGTCACCATCCGCAGCGATCTTCTTAAGCCGCTCGTTAATTGATTCGAGCCGATCGATATCTTTCACGGTCAGTTTTTCTGCCGCCATCTTCGCAGCAAAACCTTCAAGGAGAATCTTAATCGCATAAAACTCTTCTATATCCCGCTCTGACAAAGACGCAACAACGGCTCCCTTGCGTGGAATCACCACAAGATAGCCCTCAGATTCAAGCTGCCGAAAAGCCTCCCTGATCGGGGTACGGCTGATGCCGAAACGTTCCGCCAACTCTGGCTCCGAGACTCGTTCGCCTGGTTTCATCGTTCCCTTGAGGATAGCATCCCGGATCATCTCCAGGATTTTTTCTCTCAGGGTCTGATGTCTTTCAATTGGTTTTTTGCGCAAGAGAAACTCCGTTCTATTAGTCTTCCGCAAATTGTATACAGTATACACTCAATGTCAAGCTATTTCTCTTTCACAAACATTCCTAAACCACTTAACTGCTTGCCTTTTATTCTATGCATGATTATCATCCCTTAAGTTTTTCTTGAGGTTAAAGTATGGATCCGATTAGACATCTACGCTTCTCTATCGCCGCACTTGTATCGATAATCGCGATCGGCACTTTTGGTTACTCCATGGTCGAAGGTTGGTCGCTCTTCGATTCCCTCTACATGACCGTCATTACCCTGGCAACAGTCGGCTTCAAAGAGGTTCAGCCCTTATCAGATCATGGCAAATTATTCACCATCGTTCTGATTATCAGCGGGACAGGCATGATCGCCTACACCCTCAGCAGCCTGCTTCAATTTACCCTTGAAGGCCAGCTTCGAAAAATCCTCGGGAGGAAAAATTGGAAAGCCGTATCAGCAAACTCAGTGATCATTACATCATCTGCGGTTTCGGCCGCATCGGCCATCTGATCTGCCGCGAATTTCAATCGCGTCCCATGCCTTTCGTTGTTGTAGAAAAAGACCCGCAACTGGTTGAACGCCTCGCCCGTGGCGACTATATGTACGTTGAGGGCGACGCGACCGATGATGAAGCCTTGCAAGCCGCTGGCATTGAGCGCGCCAAAGGTCTAATTGCTGCCGTGACCTCAGACACTGACAACGTTTATATCACCCTGACCGCGCGAGGGCTTAATCCGAAATTGTTCATTCTGGCCAGGGCAAACGAGGAGGGCTCCGAAAAGAAACTGATGCGTGCCGGCGCGAGCAAGGTTATCTCTCCCTACACCATTGGCGCAAGCCGTATGGCACAGGCCATTTTACGCCCGTCGGTGGTTGATTTTATTGAGATTGCAACGGCCAGCGAAAACCTTGAACTACAGATCGAGGAAGTCTCCATTCATCCAAGTTCTGAAGTTGCTGGCAAGTCACTCGTTGACTCTGGGATCAAGCAAAGTATGGGCATCATCATTGTCGGCATTAAACTTACCGATAATGAAATGACCTTTAACCCACCTCCTTACACAATAATCGAACCTAATTCCGTGTTGATCACACATGGTGAACGGCCCGCCATCGATAAGCTTGAAAAGATTGCCGGAGGCTTGCAGCAATGAGCCGTCCCCGCCTTGGAGCCCATATTCCCTGGGCGCAGATCGCAACCTACCTGGATCGTGTCCTTGCGCTTGAACTCGCTCCAGAAATTGCCATCAAGGGCCCCGAGTTCGACACTCTGGACGAAAGCCTGCTCGATCAATCCAGTCAAAAAATTGCTGCAGCTCAGATCAGACCAACCCTTCACGCGCCCTTTTTCGATCTGAATCCCGGCGCCCTCGATCCACTTATCCGCCAGGCAACTAGGCAACGGTTGACCCAAGCCCTTACGGCAGCCGGGCGTCTCAACGCACACCTGATGGTTATTCATCCGGGAGTCGATAAGTGGCGGTACCCGAACCTTGAACAAGTCTGGTTGGTCCAGGCAAAGGAGTTCTTGCTGCCTCTGATTGACCAAGCCGCAGCATGCGGATGTCGTTTGGCTATTGAGAACATCTACGAAGATGCGCCCGACCTGCTCGTACAACTTGTGGATGAAATTGATTCAGAATGTTTTGGTCACTGCTTTGACGCCGGGCATTGGCACCTGTTCGGCAAAACCAACATGACAGATTGGCTCGCTGCGATTGGCCCACGCCTTTTGCATCTGCACCTGCACGACAACCACGGCGTAGCTGACGAGCATCTGCCGTTAGGTGAGGGTACGATAGACTTCTCCCCGCTTCAGAATAAACTGCGCAGCATGCCGGCTCTTCCCAGCATGACCCTTGAAGCGCACAGCGCAGAGCACCTCAAACGGTCGTTGCAGCAAGCTAAAAAGCTGTTCGCACCCACAATTTGTAGTCCAGACTCCCCATCCAGTTATTAGCTGTGCAATCAACCGGAATTCAACTGACCACACGATATTTGCGGGAGTTTTCAAATATGCTGTTTAAATTACTATCACTTTTTACTGCAGGTTTTTTGGGAGGGATTCTTAACTCGATCGCCGGAGGTGGAAGTTTCATAACCTTTCCTGCGCTCCTATTTTTTGGGGTACCTCCGATCAGTGCCAATGCAACAAATACTTTTGCTTCCTGTGCTGGTTATTTGAGCGGCGCTTACGCGTTCCGAAAAGATCTATATGCGCACAAGAGAGAATTGCCGCTCATTATTCTGATTAGCCTGGCTGGTGGTATCGCAGGTGCATGGTTGCTTCTTCAGACTCCAGAAGCCATATTTCGTGAAATCATTCCCTGGCTACTATTATTTGCAACGCTACTCTTTATCTGCGGTGGGAAACTTAACACTACATTAAAACAGTTCGCTTCATATCACCAACATGCTTCTATTATAGGCCGCTTGTTGCTGCTTCTCCTGCTGCTGGGGATATGTCTCTATGGTGGGTTTTTTAATGCTGGTCTGGGAATAATTGTTCTCAGCTATCTGGCTCTGGCAGGTTATTCGAACATTAACACGATGAATGGTCTGAAACTCCTGGTTTCATCAGCCATATCGATGATCGCGATTGTTTTATTTGTTTTCAGTGGAGTCATTGCATGGCATGAGGGCATTAGTGTTTTACTTGGGACATTAGTGGGTGGGTATGTTGCCGCTCATGTTTCCCGCAAGCTCTCTCAAAAACATGTAAGGTCCTTTATTATTGTGGTTAGTTGTGGAATTACTTGTTACTTCTTTATCGACATGTACATCGCATGAAAAGAGGCCAAAAGACATATAAACTGAGCAACGAATAAGTCTTCTACAGGGTAGCACCCACACAATTCATACAAAGATAACTAACAATTTAATCTACGCAAACGGAAGACGTGTGAAGTAAAAATTCGCAATGCCTGCTCGAAAATGCCTTCCATATTTACGCCACAATCAAAGTTTTTTTGTTTTAAGTGGTCCAGGCAGGTTTTTCTCGTTGGGTTCCTCTGGGGGCTGTAAGGGCCTTTTCTGAGCGCCCCTGTCAAGCTGTAAATTTTCATCTTGCAAGCAGCGAGCAAAGCACTAATAAATCCGTAAAAGCACAACCTGACACTTATAAACGAAAAAGGGCGACTCTTGCGAGTCGCCCTTCAATCATTATTTCAATTCAACATCAGTGGACTTTCTTACTCGCCACCTGGACACGAATTAAGGCACGTTCCAAGGCGCACTCCATGATCTTGAACTCTTTGTCTTCGCTTGTAAGCTTCTTGAGAGCTTCCTCTGCGCGCGAGAGAGCGGCTTTGGCACGTTCTAGATCAATCTGATCAGCCGGCTCAGCTGTTTCGACCAGCACAGTCATAACATTGTCTTCAACTTCCACATAACCCCAGTTGACTGCAACGTGAAACGTCTCGCCGTCCTTATTATAGGTTAACTCGCCAACCTTCAAGGTGGTCAGCAGGGATGTATGGTCGGGAAGAACACCAAACTCGCCAACGGTGCCGGGAGCGGTGACTTCGTCAACCTCTTCCGATAACACGCGTTTATATGGTGTAACCATTTCCAATTTAAGCTTATCTGCCATGCCTATTTATTCCTTTATGCCGGAATCGTCTGATTAAGCCGCCATTTCCTTGGCTTTTTCGAGGGCTTCCTCAATTGTACCAACCAGATAGAAGGCCTGCTCCGGGATATCGTCGTACTTGCCATCAACCAGATCACGGAAACCCTTGATGGTGTCCTTCAGTTCCACGTACTTGCCAGGAGAACCGGTGAAGGTTTCGGCAACGAAGAACGGCTGGGAGAGGAACTTTTGAATCTTACGGGCACGCGATACGGTCAGTTTATCATCTTCGGAGAGCTCGTCCATACCAAGGATCGCGATGATGTCCTGCAGATCTTTGTAGCGCTGCAATACGTACTGAACGTCACGGGCACACTTGTAATGCTCATCACCAATAACCTGAGGATCGAGGATCCGACTGGTGGAGTCGAGCGGGTCAACCGCAGGGTAGATACCGAGCTCGGCGATCTGACGGGAAAGAACCGTTGTTGCGTCGAGGTGGGCAAAAGCCGTTGCAGGAGCAGGGTCGGTCAAGTCATCGGCAGGAACGTAGATCGCCTGAACCGAAGTGATCGAACCTTTGCTGGTTGTAGTGATACGTTCCTGAAGCTCACCCATCTCGGTGGCCAGGGTAGGCTGGTAACCAACCGCTGAAGGGATACGACCGAGCAGCGCCGAAACCTCGGAACCGGCCTGGGTGAAACGGAAGATATTATCAACGAAGAGCAGAACGTCCTGACCTTCTTCGTCACGGAAGTATTCAGCAACGGTCAGAGCCGAAAGAGCAACACGGGCACGCGCTCCTGGAGGCTCATTCATCTGGCCGTAAACCAGGGCGGCTTTATCAAGAACCCCGGAATCCTTCATCTCGTGCCAGAGGTCGTTACCCTCGCGAGTACGCTCACCAACACCGGCGAAGACCGAGTAACCGCCGTGCTGCTTGGCGATGTTGTTGATCAGCTCCATGATAAGAACGGTTTTACCGACACCAGCACCGCCGAACAGGCCAATCTTACCGCCACGGGCGTAAGGCGCGAGCAAGTCAACGACTTTGATGCCAGTTTCGAAGGCTTCGACCTTGGTCGATTGCTCAATGAACTCAGGAGCAGGGCGGTGGATACCCCATTCTATTTCGTTACCGATCGGGCCAGCCTCATCAACCGGCTCGCCGACAACATTCATGATACGGCCGAGGGTCTTGGGACCAACTGGCATAACAATCTGCTTTTCGGTATCAAGAGCTTCCTGACCGCGAACCAGACCATCGGTAGCGTCCATAGCGATCGTACGTACTGTATTTTCACCAAGATGCTGGGCAACTTCCAGAACCAGGTTCCACTCCCGATCATCAACCGACGGGTTGGTCACCTTAAGCGCGTGGTAGATCTCGGGCAGCTTGCCAGCTTCAAATTCGACGTCGACAACCGGGCCGATGACCTGTGTGATGCGTCCTTTATTCATGATGAACCGTTCCTCCATTTTGCCCACTCGGCTTGCGGGTGGGTTGTTCTTATATATTTCGTTGAATTCTTAAGCTTTAATAGACTCAGCGCCGGAGATAATCTCCAGCAGTTCCTTGGTGATAGCAGCCTGACGGGCACGATTGTACTGCAGGGTCAGTTTGCCAATCATTTCCGAGGCATTCTTACTGGCGCTATCCATGGCCGTCATCCGGGCACCGTGTTCTGAAGCCGCGGATTCAAGCAAGGAGCGGAAAATCTGCACTTCGATGTGCTTGGGCAGAATTTCTTCCAGAACCTCAGTGGCATTCGGCTCATAGATATATTCGGTAACCTGTGCACCTTCATCAACGACCTTCGGTACGATCGGTAACAGTTGAGTGACCGTTTGCACCTGGGTCATAGCACTCTGGAAGGCATTGTAAATCAGGAAAACGCTGTCGTAATCCCCGCTGCGATAGAGCTCAATGACTTCCTGGCCAAGCAGCGCTCCAGTCGGGTAGGACACCTGCCCGGTACCAACCAGGTTTTCATGAACCTTGGTGATCTCCATGCCTGCGCGACGTTTGAGGTAATCGTTGCCCTTACGACCAACGATTAACAGCTCGTAGCTCTCGAAGCCTTCGCCTTTTTCGCGGATAAACCGTTCAGCGGTTTTGGAGATGTTGGTGTTGAAGCCGCCACAGAGCCCTCGATCGCCAGTAATCAGAACGATTAATGCCTTGCCTTTGCCGCGTTCTGCCAGCAGAGGGTGGCTATCTGCGTCTTCACGTAGTGCCAGGCTGGAGAGGACATCAGCCATTTTGTCTGCATAAGGACGAGCCGCTACAACGGCTTCTTGAGCACGCCGCAGTTTGGCCGCCGAAACCATTTTCATGGCCTTGGTGATCTGCTGCGTGTTCTTGACCGTGCCTATTCGTTTTTTTATGTCTTTAAGACTTGCCATCTCTTCTTACCCGATCGTTGCGTTATTAAGCGACAAACTGACCCTTGAATTCATCGAGAGCGGCCTTAATCTTGCCTTCCAGCTCGTCATCGATGGCTTTCTTTTCAGCAAGCGTTGACAGAACGTCAGCATAGCTGCTTTCCATAAAGGAGATCATTTCACTCTCGTAACGCTGGACGTCGGTTGCTTCATACTCATCGACATAGCCATTGTTCACCGCGAAGATCGCCACGACCTGCTTCTCAACAGGCAGAGGCACATACTGACCCTGCTTGAGGATTTCAACCAGACGCGCTCCTCGATTCAACTGACGCTGGGTCGCAGCATCGAGGTCGGAACCGAACTGAGCAAAGGCTGCCATTTCACGATAAGAAGCGAGAGCTAGACGCAGCGTACCTGCGACCTGCTTCATCGCTTTGACCTGGGCAGAACCACCAACTCGTGAAACCGAGAGGCCAACGTTGATCGCCGGACGCACACCCGAAAAGAACAGGTCGGTTTCGAGGAAGATCTGACCATCAGTAATCGAGATAACGTTGGTCGGGATATAGGCAGAAACGTCTCCAGCCTGGGTCTCGATGATCGGCAACGCCGTCAGAGAGCCAGCACCTTCTGCATCATTGAGCTTGCAAGCACGCTCGAGCAGACGGCTATGGAGATAGAAAACGTCACCAGGGTAAGCTTCGCGACCCGGCGGACGACGCAGCAATAAGGAGAGCTGACGATAAGCAACGGCCTGCTTGGAGAGATCATCATAAATGATCAGAGCGTGCTTGCCGCTATCGCGGAAGAACTCGCCCATGGTAACACCAGTGTATGGGGAGATGAACTGCATTGGCGCCGGCTCGGAAGCAGAAGCAGAAACGACAATGGTATAATCCATAGCGCCAGCCTTCTTCAACTTGTCGACAACCTGTGCCACCGTCGAGCGTTTCTGGCCGATGGCGACATAGATGCAGATCATGTTCTGACCTTTTTGATTGATGATGGCGTCGATCGCAACCGCGGTCTTGCCGGTCTGACGGTCACCAATGATCAACTCACGCTGGCCACGACCGATAGGAACCATCGAGTCGATCGCTTTGAGACCGGTCTGCATCGGCTCGTGAACAGATTTACGTTCCACGATACCCGGTGCCTTGATTTCAACCTGACTGTAGGTGTCAGTTTCAATCGGACCCTGGCCATCAATCGGAATACCGATACCGTTAACGACGCGACCAATCAGCGCTTCGCCAACCGGAACCTGAACAATTCGTTCCGTTCGCTTGACTGTGTCGCCTTCCTTGATGTGCTCGGCATCACCGAGGATCGCAGCACCAACGTTGTCTTCCTCGAGATTGAGAACCATTCCCATTGTGTTTCCCGGGAACTCCAGCAACTCACCAGCCATCGCCTTGTCCAAGCCATGGATACGGGCGATACCGTCACTCGCGGAGATAATGGTTCCTGTTTCGCTAACCTCGACTTCACGCCCGAAGTTTTCGATCTGTTTCTTGATAATTGCGCTGATTTCTTCTGCTTTAATTTGCATTATTGCGACCTCATCACCCTGTTCGTTAAGGATTCTTCAAGGATTCTTCGATTCGTTTAAGTTGAGTTTTGACGCTGCCATCGAAAAGGCGACCGCCAATTTCCGCTTGTAAGCCGCCGATCAGATCAGGATTAACTTCAACAGTTAAGGCGATCTGCTTACCTGTCTGCTTCTCCAGGCCGGAGGCAATCGCCTGCTGCTGAACGTCGTCCAATGCAGTGGCAGCTGTTATTTTAGCGCTCAGGATACCGGACAATTCGTCCGCCTGGCGTCGGTAACTTTCTTCTATTTGACTGAGGAAGCAAAGACGTCCCTTGCTCAGGAGAAGGCCGAGAAATTTGACCATTCCTTCTGACAACTCAAGGGCCTTGTAGACTTCGGACAACATGGCCTGCTTCTTATCCAAGGCCAGGGTGGGGTTGTCGAGCAATTGGCTTAACAACTCTTCCTGAGACAGAACTTCCTTAACTTTGGCCAATTCATCGGCATAGGCCTCAACAGCCTTTTCTTCCATGCCGATCTCAACCAACGCCTTGGCATACCGTCTGGTTAGGGCACTGACACTCAATGGAGTTCTCCCACTTTTTGCATATATTCATCGACCAGACGTATCTGATCGTCTGCAGAAACCTGCTTTTTCAGCATGTCTTCTGCAAGTTCCACGGCCAGACTTGCAGCTTCTTCACGCAATTCAGCGCGAGCCTTGGCAACCACACCGGAGGCCTTGTTGTCTGCTTCCTGTTCAATCTTGATTGCTAATTCTTTGGCAGCAGCAATAATCTTGTCACGCTCCAGTTCGCCTTCGCGACGAATCGAGTCGGTAATACCGGCAATCTCTTCGGTTGCCTTGGCCAGCTTCTCACTGTATTCAAGATGTTTCGCTTCAGCAGCCTCTTTGGCAGCCTGAGCGTCAGCGAGAGTTTTCTCAATCTCCGCGGTGCGGCCTTTAAGACCTTTACGAATTGGCTTGGTTACAAAATAGGCGAGCAGGCCAACCAGCAAGGCGAAGTTGAAGCAACGGTATGCGAAGTCCTTAAGAATGACACCACTGTCGGCATGACCACCGCCACCACTTGCCAGAGCGACAACTGGCAAGAACACCAGGCTGGTCATAACCGTCAACTTAACCAGGGTGGGCATAAGCTTTGCGTTGGAATTTTTCATCAAACGGCCCTCCCGAGTACCTTACCGGCAATCTCTTTAGCAAGAGCTTCAGTTTGGCCACGCAGTTCCTGACGGGCAGAGTCGGCTTCTTCCTGGATTTGCGCTGTGATCTTCTGCAGCTTGTCAGCAGCGGTACGATTGGCTTCACCTAGGATGCGGACTTCTTCTTCCTGGCCTGTCTTACGCAGGGCAGAACGTTCCTGAACGCCCTGTTGACGGGCTTCCTGAAGCTGTGCCTCGTAGCGTGTAATTTGTGACTGTACCTGCTCATCAATATCCTGAACCTTGGCCTTGGAGCTCTCAATGGTTTCTTTGCGAGCCTGAAGAGCAGCACGCAAAGGCTTGAAGAGCAGTGCATTCAGCACAACCAGAAGAATCATGAAATTGACAAACTGCAGGACCAGTGTCCCGTCTAGCTCGATCACTGTCTTACCTCATTAAGTTCGCACCTTAAATAAATCAAGGTACATCGGTATACTGTATACGAAATTAGAAGCGCCTAAAAAGCTTCAAGCTGGGGGCTCAAAGCAGTGGATGTCTACCATAGCACCTATGCCTTGTCAAGATTCTTTTCGCAAAACATCGCCACAAAAAGATCCTCTCCCGTCATACGCACCACGGATGGTTGGTGCTACTTCTTGGCGTCAACCTCAACGGCTTTGCTTCCTGCCGCATTTTCGCCGATGTTCATTGTAATCGTACCGTTCAGCAACACGCCATCCTCTACCGAGATAGCGGGAGTCTCAATGGTACCATCGACCTTGGCCGGAGAACGGAGTTCAACCCTTGTTTTGGCTTTGACATTCCCTTTGAAATTACCACTAAGAATCAAGGTTCCAACCTGGATATCGGCTTGGATCTCTGCGCTTTCACCAACAATCAGGGTGTCGTGTGACGTCACTTCTCCACGAAAGGCACCATCCAGACGGACAATCTCATTGAACACCAACTTGCCCTCAAATTGGCTACCAGGTCCCAAAAAGGCCTTGATATCACTCTTTTCGATCGGAGTTTCTTTGCGCATGGATTCTTTTTCCTTCTTGTTGAACATCGCGTAATTTTCCTAGGTTTCTATAATGAGTCTAACCAAAAGCTCTTTCGACTATCGATCCTCAAAAATATCAAGTAACCGCTCGAGTTCGTCCGGCGAATAATAGCTGATCTCTATCTTACCGCCCTTACCACCGCGGGCTTGAGGTAGAATACTCACCTTGGTGCCGAGGCTGCGCTGCAATCGGGCAGCAAGATCCACCATTTCAGGATCAAGCAGGCTCTTGCGGGCCACCGCTTTAGTCACACCACCCTTGAGCTTTTTAACCAGGGCTTCCGTTTGACGGACAGAAAACTGCTTCTTGACCACCTGGTCTCTGACTTCCTTGATACGGGCAGCGCTTTCCAGCGCCAGCATGGCCCGGGCGTGACCCATGGTCAACTGGCCGGCAACAACATCCTGCTGGATCATCTCCGGCAAGCGTAACAGGCGCAGGGAGTTAGCAACGGTAGGCCGTTCACGACCGACCCGACGGGCCACTTCTTCCTGGGACAGATCAAAGGTGCTCATCAGGTAGCGGTAGGCTTCAGCCTCCTCGATCGGGTTCAGGTCCTCGCGTTGGATATTCTCTATCAGGGCCATCTCCATGGCCCAGTCTTCAGAGACATCCTGAATAACAACCGGAACTTCCTTAAGGCCCGCCTTCTGAGAAGCCCGCCAGCGACGTTCACCGGCGATGATCTGATAATGATCACCTGCGTGACGGACAACCAGGGGTTGGATCACCCCTTTTTCCCGAATCGAGGCAACCAGTTCCGCCATTTTGGCGTCATTGAAGGTTTTACGGGGCTGCTGCTGATGCGGCTTGAGTTCTTCGACGGGGCAGACAAAGTATTTGTGTCGACCATCCTGGGAAGCGGACGTGAGCAGGGCACCGATACCCTTACCTAGTGCGGGACGCTTGGCCATTCTTAAGACTTCTCCCTGCGAATGATTTCACGCGCCAGATCCAGATACGCCGTAGCACCCCGTGAAGAGATATCATAAAGCAGTGCGGGCAGACCGTGACTGGGCGCCTCAGAAAGACGTACGTTGCGCGGAATCATGGTTTCAAAAACCTGTGTGGAAAAATGTTCCCGAATGCCTTCACTGACCTGGTGAGACAGGTTGTTACGGGCATCAAACATTGTCAGCAGGATGCCATGAATAATCAGGCTCTGGTTCAGCTCCCGCTGAATCAACCTCACCGTGTTGATCAACTGGCTCAATCCCTCCATGGCGTAATACTCGCACTGCAGGGGGATCAGTACGCTGTCTGCGGCAGTCAGGGAGTTAATGGTCAACAAACCCAAAGAAGGTGGGCAGTCGATGAGGATATAGTCATACTCTTCAGCCACTTCGGAGAGGGCTGTCTTTAGCTTGTTCTCACGCGCCAAGGCAGAAATCAACTCCACTTCGGCACCGATCAGGTCTGGATTAGCAGGCAACAGATGAAGGAGGTCAAGAGCAGTGGTTTTACGCAACTCGCTCACCGGCACAGAACCAAGCAGGGCATGGTAAACCGTCTGCTCCATACTGTTGGGATCTACACCAACGCCACTGGTCGCATTGGCCTGGGGATCGAGATCAACCAACAGGGTGCGTTTTTCGGCAACAGCCAAAGACGCCGCCAGATTCACGGCTGTGGTGGTTTTACCGACGCCGCCCTTCTGGTTGGCAATGGCAATGACTTGAGCCATGCCTCTATTTCTCCTTGGGAATTGATGTTTTTTGAGTCGCTCAGACTAACATAAGCACTTGGATCTGCAAAGGAAATTTGCCTGCCCCCCCTCCACTACCAGATGTTGAGCAGCAGGCAAACAAAAACACTACATATGGTGTAAAAACTCTCTATCGGGCCAACTCAATCAGGCAGCGCTGGGCCCCGGAACGAGGCAAAACAAGGCGATGTAAAGCTATGTTCCAACCCGATTCGCAAAGGCGCTTCCGATAGGTTAAGAATTCCTGCTCACCTTCCGGCCCTTTCATCGCGACCAAACGTCCCCCGGCTTGCAGAAAAGGCTCAGCCATAACCACCAGATCCTCCAGGGAGGTCAACGCCCTGGCTGTCACCAGATCGAAACCGGCCCGGTAGCTCTCCTCTTCCTGCAAGTCCTGGATCCGTGCGTGTAAAGCGGCAAAAGACAGCAAACCGAGCTTTCTTGCTACATGCTTCTGAAAGTCTATCTTCTTGCCAACAGCATCAACCGAAACGACCTGCAGAGAAGGACAAACAATTTTGAGGGGTAATGCGGGGAAGCCGGCACCGGAACCCATATCGAGAAGGCGGCCGGCCGGCCTTGCAAAAGAGAGCATGGTCAGGGAATCAACCAGGTGTTTCTCCAGCACCTCCTCCCGATCGGTTATGGCCGTCAGGTTTCTTCGTTTCGTCCAGCGCAGCAATTCGTCTACCAGCAACTCGAGTTGTGCAAGGCTGTCATTGGAGATTCCAAGCTCCAGTTTTTGTAACTGCTCTTTAAGCACCAAAAAAACCTAACGTTTTAGAATAACTGATAAAATTGCAATTGCAGCGGGAGTCACTCCAGGAATTCTACCGGCCTGACCGAGGGTGCGAGGAGCGACCTTCATCAACTTCTCACGAACCTCTGCGGAGAGACTCCCCACGCTGTCATAATCAA
>JAOUDB010000218.1 GCA_029859485.1 Desulfuromonadales bacterium
CCGGTTATTATTTCCTGCTGCCCGTAGTCGTGCTGATGTGGTGCCTGGTGGTGGAAAGATTATCCCCATCGCTATCCGCTTTCTGGGCAACGGTACTGATGATCGTCATTCTGCTGACTCAGCGCCCGTTGAAAGGGTTCTTTCGCAAAGTGCAGGGCGAAGAGTTTGCATTCAAAGCCGGGATTGATGATTTGATTCACGGTAGTGTTGCAGGTGCTCGCAATATGATCGGTATTGGTGTCGCGACGGCTGCTGCTGGTATCATTGTTGGTACCGTGACTCTGACCGGCATCGGCCTGGTCATGACTGAATTTGTCGAGTTCATCTCCGGCGGCAACTTGATGCTGATCCTGTTTTTTACGGCAATCATCAGCCTTATCCTTGGCATGGGTCTGCCGACAACTGCTAATTACATTGTTGTGTCGACCTTGATGGCTCCCGTTATCGTTAACCTGGCAGCTCAGAATGGTCTGATCGTCCCGTTGATCGCTGCTCACCTGTTCGTCTTCTACTTTGGCATCCTCGCCGATGATACGCCGCCGGTCGGTTTGGCGGCATTTGCAGCGGCGGGGATATCAGGTGGTGATCCGATCCAGACAGGTATTCAAGGGTTTATCTACGATATCCGCACAGCAGTACTGCCCTTTATGTTTATCTTCAATACCCAGTTGTTGATGATCGGTGTCGATCATTGGTATCATCTAATTTTTGTTGTTGTCGGAGCCATTCTTGCGATGCTTGCTTTTGCTGCCGGCACGCAGGGCTTTTTCCTGGTTAAGAGCCGGATGTGGGAGACTGCAGCCTTGCTGCTTGTCGCACTGCTGCTGTTCCGTCCGGGTATCGTCTGGGACAGGGTTTTTCCTCCTCTTCACGAAGAGTCTCCAACCCAACTTGTGGAATGGGTTGATGATATGGATCCTGGTACCGCGCTCAGGATTAAACTCAAGGGTGAAAAGATGAGTGGCAAACCCTTTACCAAGACCATCATGTTGACGATGGGGGGTGAAGCGACAGGCGTTGAGAAGCTGGCTGGTGCTGGTTTCGAAATCCGGGATGAAGACGGTAAAATCTTCATCGACAATGTTATGTTCTCCAGTCCGGCAGAAAAGGCCGGGATTGACTTTGATCAGGAAATTTTGAATATCCAAGTGCCCGCCCATCGACTGCCGAAAGAACTGATGTATATCCCGGCAGGATTGCTCTATGCACTGATTTGGTTAATTCAGAACCGGCGCCGAAAACAAAAGTCTGTTACTGTTGCTACGTGAACAACTCTGCCTGTACTCTTTTAAGAGGTGTGTCTAAATGATGCCAGCAGAGAATATAACGAGATGAAGAACATAAGGAGGCCGCTTTGAGCATAAAACTAGAAAAGATTCTGGTCGCTAAAGATTTGAGCAAAGAGTCTTCTAACGTGGTCCGCTATGCCTTGGAGTTGGCCCGTAGATTTCATGCACAGGTTTATGTGCTGCACGTTATGCCAACGGTCGATGCTTCAGTCCTGAATATGGTAGCTCTGACCATGGGAGCGGATAAGCTGGCAAAATTCAATGCGACAAACGAAGCAGATTTGGCAGAAAAAACACGCGAGCAGTTGCGTAACATCATTGCCAGTGAAACTGAACTGATGGAGGAAGAAATTGCTCACCCTCCGAAGGTAGAGGTTCATCATGGTGATGCGGCCCCGGTGATCCTCAGCGTCGCTGATCGTCTGGATGTCGATATGATTATTCTTGGCAGCCATAGCAAAGGCAAGCTGCATTACGCATTCTTGGGCAGTGTTGCAGAAAAGATTTTGCGTAAAACGCATCGGACTATTACGATTGTTCCCCCTGTAGACAGCTGATTGTTTGCAAGAGACAGGATTATGATAAAAACCGCCTCTGCTTCCTGCGGGGGCGGATATTTAATGCCCCCGGCTGCTTGTAAGTTGAACCCGTTGCTTTTAGTTTAAGGATAGGGATATCTCGTTTCATGAACTATGATAGTTGGTTACTCTTTACTTCGATTGCACTCATCGCCACGATTACGCCGGGCCCGGCAATCCTGCTTGTGACAACCCACAGTGTTTCCTTTGGTACAAAGTATTCCATCGCGACCATGGCCGGCAATGTGACTGGACTGTTCATTATGTCACTTTTGTCCGTGATGGGGCTGAGCGCAATAATCCTTCATTCTGTGCCGATTTTTTTACTGGTCAAAGGGGTTGGTGCCGGCTACCTGATTTTTTTAGGTGCGAAGCTTTGGAGCCGCGGTTTTGGCCTGGATGCAATTCGTTCGGCAGTAGAAGGTAACGAACAGTCACGTCCGAGGATCATTAAACTTTACTTCAACGGTTTGCTTGTGGCCCTCAGTAACCCCAAGGCGATTGCTTTCACTACAGCACTTTTCCCGCAGTTTATTCATCCTGATTATCCTATGGCACAGCAGTTTTGTATCTTGATTGCCACTTTCATGTTCCTGTCATTTGTCTGTCTTCTGGCTTATGCTGTTATGGCTGCAGAGACGAAGAATCGTTCCACACGGATTAAGCTACCAGGTCTTATGAGTAAGGTTTTTGGCGCTGCGTTTATCGGCTCCGGTGTCTTTCTCGCCACAGCGACGCAGAAGTAATCAACTCTTCAGGTTGGTGTTGATTGAGAGCTTCATTGTGGGTGCACGGGAAAAGTTCTTACAAGCAAGCAGGGCACCCGAAGGTGGCCTGCTTGTGTTTATCATGTTTTCTTAACCATCCATTCACAAAGTTTGTCTGTTGCCTCAATAACTTTAAAACAGCAATCCTCCGGAAAATTGTCGGGGAGTGGTTCGTGCATAGGGTAGCGCTCCGCACAGGCAAGAGCCTTGGCACCATCAAAGTCGACGAGAGCCATCCGGGCTGTCATTTCGTGGTCCGGTCGTCCGAATGCTGTGCCGGGCAGAATTGCTACACCCGTATCTTCCAGGATCTGCTCGCACATCTCAGTCGAAGTGTTTATTCCATGTAAGGGCAGCCGATCTTTTAAAGGCGAGAAATCAGGGAAAATGTAAAAGGCCCCCTGTGGAGGTGCGACAATTGCCCCGGCCTCTGTCAAGCGGAGACAAACTGCTGCACAGAGAGATTTCAGAATTCGTCGTGAGTGGCTCAGGTACTCTTCGATACGTGTCCCGCCACGGAAGGCCCTGACTGCTGCGTACTGAATCGGTGCACTGGTCGCAGTAAAGGTTTCGCTTGAGACCGCGGCCATCCCTTCAAGCAGCCAATCAAGCGCTGCCGGGAAGGCAAAGGTGCCCAGCCGCCAGCCGCCAGCACCACACCATTTACTCAGGCCGCTGCTTATAATGGTTCCTTCCGGATAGTGTCGGGCTATCGAAACGTGTGCACCCTCGAAGTCGAGTTCTCCGTAAATCTCATCAGACAGAATGATGATTTTATACGTTCTGGCCACCTCTGCAAGAGCTTTGAGTTCGCCATCGGTGTAGCTGCACCCCGTCGGATTGTTGGGGTAGTTGAGGATGACAATTCGTGGTTTAGACGGATCTTTCTGGCAATGTTTATCCAACTCTTCAGGAGTCAGAAGCCAACGATTTTCACTACGGGTTGGCAGCCAGAAAACATGTCGGCCTATGATATGGGCCTGAGGGGCATAAGAAACCCAACTCGGCGTAGGAATGACCAGATCTCCGTAGTAGACCAACTGGAGGATGAACATGAGCTCCTTCGAGCCCGGGCCAACCAGAATGTTGTCGGGATTAAAGTTGAGGCCCTGAGTCCGCTGATAGTAGCCGGCAACCGCATGCTGCAGGGCCGGCAACCCACGCACGGGCAGATAATCCTTCTGGTGTGCGTTGGCCTGGAGTTCTTCGACAACAGGCAGGGGCACAGGGAAGGGTGATTGCCCCAAACCCATTTTATAGATCTGGCGCCCTTCAGCTAAAAGCTGATTGCTACGTTCGTTGATGCCAAGGGTTGCTGAAACGGGTAATCCCCGCACGTTCAAGTTGACGTGTCTCTCAAAGTAGTCTGGTTTGTTCATCTGCTTTCTCATATTTCCTTGTCTCACCTGATGTTATATCGACAGGTACTTACGATGTTCAAGAGGGGTGACATGGGTTCGGTGTTCTTCCCAGTCGGCCATTTTAAGGCTGAGGTAGTTGTTAAAAATCGAGGGCCCCAGAAGCTCTTTGAGGAAGTCACTCGGTTCTCTTTCCAGGTCAGGTAGTCCTGCACGCCGAAACGATTTTCCGTCTCGCTCATCGAGGGGATGACCTGTTTTCGAATCGGGCATTTGGGGTCATCTCGATCCATAAGGGCTTCAACATAGGGGGTCGTCCCCCATGTGGTCTTCAGGTTTTCCAAAGCCTAGCGCTCTGAGTCAGACAGGTTGATAAACTGTTCAAGCTTTTCAATCGTGTTGACGCTGTCTCTCATCTGTTGCTGCCATTCTGTTTCCATTGGTTGCCTCTCTCTTTTAGTCGTTATGATTCCTGTTCGATAATCTTGTCACCGGTTTCTATGTAGTGTTGGCGGATCAACTGTTCAAGCTTTACGGGGTCCTTATCACGAATAGTTGTGACGATTTTCAGGTGTCTGTCACGGATCTCTTCAGGTGTATAGACCTTGCCCCAGTGTTTATAAAAGAGCAGGTGTAGCTTGAGACTGAGCTGTTCCGTAAAAAGAACGATCTGAGCGTTTGTGCAGTGGCAGAACAGCTCTTCATGAAATTCCTGACCGAGATCTATCAGTGCTTTATGCTCACCCTTTTCGGCAAACAATTTCATCTTATGTGCCATTTCTTCAAGGCGGCTAAGATCTTCCTCAGTAAAATTATTGATGCCTTGCATAACTGCGAAACCTTCGAGGACGCCGCGGGCCATGTAGCTTTCGATAATTTCTTTGGGGGAGAGTGATGCGACAAAATTGCCGACCTGTGGGCGGTACTCAAGAAGATCTCTTCTGACCATGTCGGCCAGAGCTTCACGGATCGGTGCGCGACTTATCCCAAGCTCTTTGGAAAGGTGACTCTCAAGAATCTTTTCACCGGCACGGAAGCGATTCTCCCGTATGCCGTTATAAATATATCGGATAACGTAGTCTTTGTAGGTAGAGCGTTCTATGGGCATTCTTGTCTCCCTCTTCCCAATGTCGTCTGTCGAATGTCGACATTATGCGTGGGTGAGCAAATATTGCAATAAAAAAGCGCCAGAAGCCAGAGTAGATTTTCTGACGCTATTTTTTGAAAGTTACCAGGTCAAGCG
>JAOUDB010000219.1 GCA_029859485.1 Desulfuromonadales bacterium
AATCCTGAATTTGCCAGCGGTCATCTGCTTCAGGGTAAATAAAAAGGCCATGAGCGTTTGCCCATGGCCTAGATCAATTAAGAGTTTGAATCAGTTTTCAAGGCAATGGACAAGTTCATGGCAAGCGGCCGCCGCTGCAGCCGCGTTATTCGCTCGCGCGGCCTTGATTGCTGCGGTGATATAGGTTGCTTTGAACATGTGCTTCCCCGTTGCTTAATTATGAGTCTCGTCAGTTATCATGGCTGATATTTTTTGTCAATGAATTGTTGTTTGTTCCCCTGTGTTTTAATCCTCTTTAACGCCCGGATCTGTGCTCTTGAAGAAATCCTTGATGGCTTCAGTAAGCTCGGTTTGAGGTTTGGTTAATACGGGGACATTGGGCAAAGAGTGCAGGAAGAGTCGGCCGTAACCACGTCTGACGACCCGGCTGTCGAGAATCAGGACCACACCACGATCGGTGCGCTGTCGGATCAGGCGGCCAAAACCCTGACGAAAGCGGATCACAGCCTGCGGAACCGTGTACTCCATGAAGGGATCTCCGCCTGCCTTGGTGATGGCCTCGGCGCGTGCTTCAAGAACCGGTTCAGTCGGTACACGGAAGGGCAAACGGGCAATGATGACCTGCTCAAGTGAACGGCCGGGCACATCAACCCCTTCCCAGAAGGAGTCGGTGGCAAAGAGAATACTGGTCGGGTCTTTGCTGAATTTCTGCAACAGGTTGTGCCGGGTGGTTTCTCCCTGGCGCAAGACCTGGTAGCCGCGGGCAGCAAGGGTCGGCGAGAGCTCGCCGTGAATGCGGCGTAAGAGGCTGTAGGCGGTAAAGAGTACAAAGCTGCGCCCATCGGCTGCCAGCAAGGCCTTCTCAGTCAGGTCACGTACGGCATCGGCGTAGCCGGGACGACCCGGTTCGGGGATATCAGTCGGGATCGCGAGCAAGGCTTGTTTTTCGAAATCGAAAGGAGACTCCAGGAGCAGTTCCGTCAGTCGACCCGGCTCCAGTTCATTCAGGCCAACCCGGTGGCGCAGGTAGTCAAAGCGACCGGCCACAGTCAGGGTCGCACTGGTCATGACGACGGTGTGCATGCGTTCCATCAGGGTCTGTCGCAACAGAGGCGCGACCACCAAGGGTGCGGTGCAAAGCCGGGTGATAATCCCTTCACCCCGGCCTATGCGCCCGTTGGTGACTTCAAACCAGGTGCAGGTCCCCGGGTCTCTGGCGACAAAGGTCTGCAGGTTGTCGGCGAGAACTTGCAGTCTCAAACTGACGCCCACCAGGTCGGTACCGAGTGAGCGGCAAGCCTCGGCCGCTTCATCAGGGAGTTTGCGTAAGGCCTTGAGCAGCTCTCGCAGTGACTCACTGTACTCACTGGTGCTGCGCGACAGGCTGCGCAATACGCTTTCGGTTCTCTGCCAGGCCGCTTTTTCGACAAAGGCCGGCACCAGTCGTTGGCGAATCTCTTCTGTTGAACGAATCTCCGCTCCGAGTTCTTTTGCCAGCTCTATCCCTGACCGTTCCAGATCTGCTATTGAGCGGTCCAGCAGCTCCTGGCGTTGGCCGATCAAAGCTTCTATGCGCTCATGCAGCTCACGGTAGAGAGCCTCCTGATCATCCTGCAACGATCTTCCAAGTTGGACAATGAGTCGTGGCAGAAGTCCGCGCTGTGGTTTGCGCGGGTGGCGAAGCCTGTTGAGTGTGCGGGCGAAGGCGAAGCGGGTGACCTGGGTGCTGAAGTAGCGCGTGGCGACTTCTTCGAGGTGGTGAGCTTCATCGATCACTAACCTGGAAAATGGTGGCAGCACAGCCATCGCTGAGTAGTTGTCGGTCTGCTGGCGCAAGGAAAGGTCTGCGAGCAGTAGCGCGTGGTTGATCACCAGGATGTCGGCACGAGATGCCCTGCGCCGGGCCTGGTGAAAAAAGCAGCTGCCAAAAAAGGGACACTGGCTGCGACTGCACTGGTCTGCTTCGCAGCAGACTTCATCCCAGAGTGTGGCGTTGGGCAAGAAGGAGAGGTCCTCGCGTGAGCCATCTCCGGTCTGTTCGGCCCATTCTCGCAGGGATGTCAGCTCACCGACGTGTTCATCATCAAACAGGCCGGGTTCAGCCGTGGCACTTTCCAGCCGGCGTTTACAGAGATAGTTCGAGCGGCCTTTGACCAGTTCAACCCGAAAATCGAGACCAGTGGCCCGTTGCAAAAAAGGTAGGTCTTTGCGGATCAGCTGCTCCTGCAGATTAATCGTGTTGGTTGAGACCACCAGGCGTTCGTGGTTGGCAAGGGTCCAGAGGATTGCCGGGACCAGGTAGGCCAGGCTTTTCCCCGTGCCGGTGCCGGCTTCGACCAGGGCAATGTTGTGATTGTTGAGGGCTTCTGTGACGGCGAAGGCCATGCGCATCTGTTCGGGACGATCTTCGAACCCCGAGAGGCTGGTGCAGACCTGTCCACCGGGGCCGAGCATGTCTGCAACCTGCTGATGTTCGACAGTTGCGTTTTCGGTTGGCTTGAAGGCTTCGACGACCCGGTAAAGCTTACTGACCTGGTTGTTGACGATATAGAAGCCGACCCCCATGGAACCGAGGTTGCCGGCGATTGCCAGGTCCGGCTCGGAAGGTTCCAGGTGACCGCTCGGGTGATTGTGGATGATCACATCACCCGGCCGGCAGCTCTGGAGGATGGCTGGAACTGCGTCACGGCTGCCGCGGGCCAGGATTTCCACCTCCACGACAAGTTGGTTTGTATCGGTCTGGCCAATGCAGAAGACTTCGTTGCCGCCAGACTCGAGAATTTCCTGCCTGAGCTTTTCCTGTGATTTTGCCGAGAGAAATTTATCCATAAGTGAGAGGCATTATAGAGACGCCGGCTCATTTGTGGAAAGACTTTCTGGATATATTTTATGTGTATGGTCTCAGCGTGAACTGTTGGCGCTTATATGCTCTTGCGAGAGGAAGACTGTAAGTAAGAAAAACGGTAAAAATTGGCAGACGCTAAGAAAAGTTAGGAGGGACGCAAAGGGTGACTATCCTCACTTTTTGAAGTGGTTTTCTTTGCGTGCTTTCTTTCCCTCTTCGCGCATTCGCCAAAAGCAACTACTTCTGGTGCGTTAAATACTTTCAGCCTTTGTTTGGGTTATAGTCCGAAAAAAACCAAGAAAGCCGCAAAGAGGGATCCTTTCGCCTGGAGCCTTGGTGTCTAACTTTATGTTGGTACGCTGAATGCGTTATACGTCGACAAAGTAGTTCTCACAAGCATGGTCGATGCTGGCCCTGTGCAACTCCGGCTGTTCATCGAAGAAGCGGGCCAGGTCTGTAACGTGGGCGACCAGGTCCCGTGGGTGGCAGGCGTTGAAGGCAATGTTGTGCCGGCGATACCAGTGCTCAAGCAGGTGCTCGTAGACGTCTGGTTTGAATTCAATCCGGTTCATCTCACAGACGCGTTCGAAGATCTGCTTGAATTCGGCTTCTGTGGGATGTTCAATCTTTATCTTGTAGCGGATGCGGCGCAGGAAGGCTTCGTCAACCAGGCTCTTGGGGTCGAGGTTGGTGGCGAAAATAACCAGCTGGTCGAAGGGAATTTCAAACTTCATGCCGGTGTGCATGGACATGAAATCTATCTGCCTGTCGAGGTTGATGATCCAGCGGTTCAAGAGACTTTGTGGGTCCATCTGCTGACGGCCGAAGTCATCGATGATAAAGAGACCGTTGTTGGCCTTCATCTGTAAGGGCGCTTCGTAGATTTTGGCGATCGAGTTGAACTCGAGGTCGAGCATGCGCAAGGTCAGCTCGCCACCGGCCATGACGATGGGTCGTTGCACCCTGACCCATCGCTGGTCGATGCTGTCCTGAGCCGTGTCATCATCCGGCAGCTCTGCTACCACGATGTGGTTGACCGGATCGAAGACCGTAATAATCTGGCCGCCCACGTAGAGGGCGTGAGGCACAAAAACTGTTCCCGGCAGGACCTGGCCGATGGTTTCGGCAATGGTGGTTTTGCCGTTGCCGGCAGGCCCGTAGATAAACATGGGAGCACCGGAGCTGATCGCCGGGCCCAGACGGTTGACCATGTGTTCGCTGATGACGATGTGGGAAAACGCCGCCTGCACGACGACTTCGTCGACGGTGATATTCTGGATGGATTGGTTTTCAACCATCTCCTTGTAATCTTCGAGAACAACGGGAGCCGGGCCTACGTAGCGACAGACTTCCATCAGCTCGCCGGCGATTCTTTTACCGGTTGCAGTGGCAACGAAGTTAAAAGAAGACTTAACGAACTGGCTTGCGCCACGCACTTCCACCAACTTCTCGCGGCGTAGCAGCTCAATGGCTTCGTCCAGAATATTGATTGGTAAGCCGAGACGTTTTGACAGGTCGCCCAGACGAAATTCACCCATGGAGACAAGATGTTTCAGAGCCAGGTCGGCGATAAAATTCAGGTCGAGGCCCGTCTCTTCAACAGTTTCCGGGGCCGGAGGCGTGCGTTTGAAGAAGGAATCAAGCTGGTCTTCGCTGATATAACCTAATGCAACCAGGTTCTGGCCCAGACGACCACCGTGCATGCGTTGGCGGTTGGAGGCTTCGTTGAGTTGCTCTTTGCTGACAATCTGCTTGTTTAGCATCTGCTGGCTCACTCGTCTGCTCATTATTCCCTCTCCTGTGGCAACCTATTCTTCACCGTCCAGTTCTGGTTGCATACGTTTAACGAAGTTCTTGGCGCGGCCCGATGGCGCGATAATTCCGTAAGCCATAGCTTCACGCAACTCATCCTCAGAGGCACCGGCTTCCTTCGCGACCGCGAAGTGCTTGGTGAGTCAGTCCGGGCAGTTGACCGCCACGGCACAGGCAACCCTGATCAGTTCGCGGGTTTTGATATCGAGGACTTCCGGGAATTCATAATCCAGGAACTGTTTGCGGCTTTTCATGGTTTCTCTCTCCGTTAAAAGCTTTCTCTGGTTATCCATTTTACTCAAGTTAGGCACTGACTAGCTTATTACATTTTTAAGACCTAGACAAACACGAACTACAACAAAACAAAAGCAAAACCGGCCTCACGCAGAGGCGCGAAGAATGCAGAGAAAGACAGCTCATGGGAAAGTTTTGTCGTTTGTTTCTTCCTCTGCGTTCCCTGCGTCTCAAGAGAGCAACGCGAACGGGCGTGAGTCAGGTCGTTTGCTTTTCATGTTTCACGTTTTCCGATGTTTTACTGGCCCGAAATAGATAACCAAAAAACTTTAATACCTA
>JAOUDB010000220.1 GCA_029859485.1 Desulfuromonadales bacterium
CGTCTACCTGGCGATGATCAGTCCCCAGGGGAAACGTGTTGAACGCTTCAATTTCTCCGGCTACCGCGAGCAGGTTCGGCTGCGCACAGCCTGTACGGCTCTGGATTGGCTGCGGCGTCAGGCAATGGCTCAGCTCTCGGGTGGCCTTCTGGAGAATGAGGCATGAACACGGCGATTCTGATCATAGTCGCAATAGTTGTGTTCATGGCGGCGCGCTGGGCCAAACAAAAGCAGAACCAGGCCAGAGAGATGCAGGAAAGCCTGAAAAAGAGTGAAGAGCTCTCTCGGCAGCAAGCGGAGCAACTCAAGGACTATAATGATCGTGATCGACAGTTGGTACAGAATGCCAACGACGCCCTCTTCATCTTTGACCAGAAGGATGGAGCCCTGATTGAGGTCAACCGCCAGGCAGAAGAGCTGCTCGGCTACACCAAGGGAGAAGTCACCCACCTGACTTTCAAAGTCCTTTTTTCCAGGGAACACCGTCAGCGCCTGCTGCGCATGATAAGTGCCATTATCAAAAAAGGGCACGCCGAAACCAGCGGCATCAAGTTCCGCCGCAAAGACGGCAGTCAATTCATCGGTGAGATCAAGGCCAGAAGGGGACGCATAGGAAATCGCCAGGTCGTCTATGGCAACTTTCGGGATATTACCCAAACCACAAACCTGCAGCTCGAGCTGGAACGCCACAACCTCCACCTCACCCTGCTGAACCAGATTTCCAACCGGGTGGCAGAAGGTCACAACCTGCCACATACGCTGGAGATTATCCTCGATGAAGTAATCAGGAGCTTCAATGTTTCGGGGGGTGGGATTTTCCTCCTGGAACAGCGCGGCACAGAGATGAAGCTTGCCCTTCATCGCAACATCCCCGAGGATGTTGTCGAAGATCTCAACCAGATGAAACCCGGCGAAGGGCTTGCCGGCAAGGTGGTGGAAACAGCTCGCCATCGACATTCAACCAACCTGCAGAAAGACCATAGACGTATCTCCAGCGCGGTCCGTGCAGATAACTGGCGGGCCTTTCTGGCTGTGCCCTTCATTGCAGAAGAGGAAGCGCTTGGCGTCCTCTTCATTTTTGATCGAGGTCACAAGGTCTTCAGTCGCGAAGACATACGCCTGACCCAGGCGATCGGCAGACAGCTCGGCCCCTTACTGAAAAATGCCGAACTCTTCGATGAGCTGCAGTGGCAACACCGGATCAACTTTGCCAGCCTGCGTGAATTGGAACACTCACGAACGACACTCCGTGACAATCTGGATCAACTCGAGCAGCATCACCGAACCCTGCAGGGCCTCAACCAGATGAAAAGCGCTTTCCTGTCACTGGCCTCGCACGAACTGCGGACGCCACTTACCACGATTCTATCGGGGGCAGAGTTCTTGCAAAGTCAAACGGAAGAGCTTCTGGGCGACAATGAAAAACGGGCCCTCAATGTTATTATCCGTGCCAGCCAGCGTCTCAACCATATTGTCGATGACCTGCTTGATGCGGCCCGGCTGGAAGCAAGGACCCTCTATATTGCTCGTGAATCATTCAATCCCATCACGATGATCAACGAACTGATCACTGAATTCAAACCTAGCTATCAGAAGAACAAAATCAATCTCGAGTTACTGGAGTTTCCTGATGACACCGTCCTCCGTGGGGACGCTCATCATCTCAAACGAGCTCTCGGACGCTTGCTGGAAAACGCCATCAAATTCACTCCAGAAGGTGGCATGGTTCATATTGCCGGACGCACTCTGCAGCAGGAGATAGTCGTCGGCCTCACCGGAGAGCTGAACGCTTTTTCTGAAAGTTTTTTCGATGGTGCTCTGGCCGAATCTTACTTGCAGATTTCCATCAGCGACAGTGGTATGGGCATCAATAAGGCTGACCAGCTGCGGATTTTTGACAAATTCCAGGAAGTCGGTGACATCTCGAAACACTCAACATCCCAGGCACAATTCGGTGGCAAAGGGGTCGGCCTGGGACTGACCCTGGCAAAGGGGATCATAGAAACCCATGACGGTCTGGTCTGGGTGGAAAGTGCCGGAGCTGATCAGGGCAGCTGTTTCTCGGCGCTCCTGCCGCTCGCCAACCCGAATGAGGAGAGATATGTCCTCGGTTAGAGCCTTCCTAGCCATCCCGTTGCCTTGGCAACTTCAGGAGTCTATCCGCGTCATACAGACCGAACTGCAGGCCAGTATAGCGGCGGCTCGCTGGACCCGACCCGAGAATCTCCACCTGACCCTGCACTTCTTCGCCAAAATTGAGCAGGAAACCCTTGAAAAGTTGAAGGTTTCTGTGCTATCCGTTATGGGTTGTCAACGGTCTTTCCAAGTCGAGGTCAATGGTCTTGGCGCCTTCCCCAATTTACATCGGCCCCGGGTCATCTGGCTCGGACTGGAACCGCGGGGGCAGCTCGAACAACTGCACAGAGCCACCGAGAGGTGTTTACGTCAAGCAGGGCTCACAACTGATTCGCGGCCCTACTCTCCGCACTTGACCATCGGTCGACTGCGTGGAGGCAAGCTTGACCTGACCAAACGTTTCATCTCAATGCAAGAAAAGACGATTGAACCGCTGAACGTTGACAGGTTGATCCTCTATGAAAGTCGCCTGCGCCCAGAAGGCGCGCAGCATATTCCATTACTGACGGTGAATTTTGATGACAAAAATACTGATATCCACAATGCAACCTAACATTTTATTGCGGGCAATGCCCCTGCGAAGGAGGGACTACTGATGGCGGAGAGTGATCGCAACAGAGCTATAGAACTGGCCATGGGCCAGATTGAAAAACAGTTTGGCAAGGGCAGCATCATGCGCCTCGGTGAAGATGCTGTGCTACCAGACATAAAATCCATTTCTACTGGCGCCTTGAGCCTGAATATCGCTCTTGGTATTGGCGGCGTACCCTGTGGAAGAATCGTCGAGGTTTACGGCCCTGAATCTTCCGGCAAAACAACCCTTGCCCTGCACATCGCTGCAGAAGCCCAGAAAATAGGTGGTGTCGCCGCCTTTATCGATGCTGAGCACGCCCTGGATGTTCACTATGCCAAGAAACTCGGTGTCAACACAGACGATCTCCTGATCTCCCAACCGGACACCGGCGAGCAAGCCCTTGAGATTGTCGAAGTCCTCGTTCGCAGCGGCGCTATTGATGTCCTGATCATTGACTCGGTCGCAGCCCTGGTTCCCCGAGCTGAGATTGAGGGCGAAATGGGAGATTCGCACATGGGCCTGCAAGCCCGGCTCATGTCGCAAGCGCTTCGCAAGCTCACCGGTACCATCAGCAAATCAAACTGCTGTGTCATTTTCATCAACCAGATTCGCATGAAGATCGGCGTCATGTTCGGGAACCCTGAGACCACCACGGGCGGCAATGCCCTGAAATTTTATGCCTCTGTCCGTATGGACATCCGTCGCATAGCATCGCTTAAGCAGGGACAGGATGCCATCGGTAACCGCACCCGGGTCAAGGTCGTCAAGAACAAAGTGGCTCCTCCTTTCAAGGAAGCTGAATTTGACATCATGTACGGCACTGGAATTTCAAAAGAAGGTGACCTGGTCGACCTGGGCGTTGAATGCAATATTGTCGAGAAGAGCGGTTCCTGGTTCTCCTACGGCGAAGAACGCATCGGCCAGGGGCGTGAAAATGCCAAGAAATTCCTGATTGACCACCCTGAAACGGCGGCCGACATCGAAGCAAAAGTACTCGAACATTTCAACCTTAACCCTGCAGGGACAGCCCCTAAAGGAGAATAATACATGGAACTCAATGAAATCCTGTCCGTTGGCCTGAAATCTGGAGCCTCGGACATTCACCTCAAAGCAGGCCTGCCGCCGATCTATCGTATTGACGGCACTCTGCGACCTCTGCCGAAAGCGCCGAGGATCAGCCCGGACCAGACAGAACAGATCGCGGCAGAGATCATGAACGACATGCAGAGAGAGCGTTTTGAAACGTCTTACGAGTGTGACCTGGCTTATGGGGTTCCCGGTCTGGGCCGTTTCCGCGTCAATGCGTTTACCCAGCGTGGATCTATTTCACTGGTCTTTCGTGCCATTCCTTTCGATATCAAAGATCTCGACGACCTGATGTTGCCGCCGGTCATCAAAAAAATGGCCATGGCCCAACGTGGCCTGATTCTGGTAACCGGAGCGACCGGCTCGGGCAAATCAACCACTCTCGCTGCGGTCATCGACTACATCAATGCCAACCGCAAAGCACATATTGTAACGATTGAGGATCCGATCGAATTTCTTCATCGCGACAAGAAGAGTATCATCAATCAGCGCGAAGTCGGTTCGGACACCAAGGGTTTTGAGCCGGCACTGAAATCTGCCCTGCGCCAGGACCCTGACGTCATACTTGTCGGCGAGATGCGCGATCATGAGACGATCGAGACCGCCCTGATGGCGGCTGAAACCGGTCACCTGGTTCTCTCGACACTGCACACGATCGATGCGACTGAAACAGTCAACCGTATCATCTCTGTTTTCCCGCCGTTCCAGCAGCGGCAGATGCGTATTCAGCTGGCTGCGGTTCTGCGCGGCGTTATCTCCATGCGCCTGGTGCCAAGAATTGACGGCAAAGGGCGTGCCCCAGCGGTTGAAGTCATGGTCGCTTCGGCCAGGGTGCGTCAGATGATCGACGACAAGGAACTGACCAAATCTCTTCCGGAAGCAATCCAGCAGGGTTTTGAATCCTACGGCATGCAGACCTTCGACCAGTCACTGATGGGCCTACTCAAGAACAAGACGATCAGCTTCGAAGAGGCCCTGCGCCAGTGCTCAAACCCGGATGACTTCAAGCTCAAGATGTCCGGTGTTTCGTCAACTTCAGATCTTTCATGGGATGCCTTCGACGGCACTGACGAAAAAGGTGAAGGATAGTAGAGCACAAAAACCGGACCCTACTGATCCCTGGCCGGCGACACTGCGCATACTGACCCGCCGCGACTACAGTCAGAGCGAATTGCGCCAACGGCTGGCAGATAAAGGGTTCGACCCGGTACGCGTCGAAGCCGCCTTAAAGCGCTGCTTAGAACTGGGCTACCTTGACGATGCCCGTTACGCCCTAAATCGGGCGACCGGCCTGATGAGGCAGGGACGTGCAGTTGGCAAGCGGGTTCTCCTTGATCTGCGCCAGCACGGTGTTAATGAAGAAATCGCCAACCGGGCATTACAACTGGCTCGCGAGGTTTGTGATGAGGAACAATTACTGTCATCGCTCC